>CAIJEA010000051.1 GCA_903819605.1 uncultured cyanobacterium
ACGTTTTTCAGTCATAGTATTTTATTTAGAACTCGATAGATTTTCCCTTACCCTCTTGTAAAGAGGGCGGGTAAAACACACTTTAGGACTTACGGAAAAAGGCTTGAAATCGTGATTCTAACGTAGGGGCAATTCATGAATTGCCCCTACATTCGGTTCTTTTGCGTAAGTCCTAACAATTTAGTAAACACTAGCTAGAGCAGGAGTATAGGAGGAAGAATCACCCTTAACGGCTTGACTCGTTCTGCCATCGATGCCAACGGGGAGATCGCAAGCAATGGTGACACGCTGGACACGGCGAGGTTGAGTACCATAATCTGCGATCGCATAATGCTGTGTGGCGCGGTTATCCCAGAAGGCTACATCACCTTCCTTCCATTTCCAACGCACTGTGTTTTCTAGACGAGTGACATAGGATTGCAGCAAGCGAATAATGTCATTGGATTCCGTTTGAGAAAGTCCCTTAATCTGACGTACAAAGCCGCCGATAAATAGACCGCGTTCGCCTGATTCAGGATGCACGCGCACGACAGGATGTAGGGTTTCATAAACCGTGGAAATGAAAGTCTTGCGATATTCCTTCTGTTGCTCAGAAAGTTCTACCGCAGCTTCGGCATAGTCATACTTATTGCTGTGAACTGCCCAGAGGGTATCCGCGAGATTGCGTAAATGAACGGGTAAATCTTGATAGGCGGTTACGGAATTTGCCCAAACAGTATCACCACCAACGGGAGGAATAGTAACAGCGCGAAGTACGGAACCTAGAGGTGGTCTGTCAACAAAGGTGACATCGGTGTGCCAATTGTTCGCACGGCTTTCGGTTCGGCTGTAATCGAGATCGAGAACATGGGGCTGATTAGCCAGTGATGGAACTGTGGGATGGGCGGTAGTGATTTCACCAAAGCGACGGGCAAAGGCAAGTTGTCCATCAGCATCCAGATTTTGATTACGGAAGAAGATGACTTTATAGAATACAAGGGCTTTGCGAATGTCGGCAATGACTTCATCGCTAAGATTGGTGCCGAGATCAACACCAATTAATTTAGCGCCAATGCGCCCTGCAACGGGTTTAATTTCAAAATGTTTGGAACTCATTTTTCTCTCCTAATTAATACAATGAAGCCAAAACTTTATCTATTGCGAAACGTATCGCCGTAGCAGCACCCGCACTCAAATCACGCGGCGCACAGAGACGATTGCGAAGGTAGGCAAAGGTAATTGCCCCGATCGCAGCTTCGGGTGTGCCAGTCCCTTCCTTGCCGCCAGTATTGCCACCAGCAAGGACTTCACCATTGCCATAGAGCAGATAGTTGGCAAGAAATCGTAAATGGCGATCGACGATTTCCTTGACTGCCTCAAGATCGTTATTCAATGCTAAAGCGGCGACACCTGAGTTTTTGAGAATATCTGCGATCGCTAATTCATGGTTATCACTCAGACGTTCGGCGGCTTCCGCACGATTGGCTAAGAGATTGGCTCGCTCAGCATCAAGAGGAGCAGGATTACCAATTGGCTCAATCCCAAAGCGGCGGCGCAATAGTAGATTATTTGTGGTGTTATCGGAAGCAGAGCGCTGGTACGCAGGACGTTGAGCGATCGCCTCAAACCAAGCATTGATTCTGGAAAATCGAGGATTGCCCTTAAGGTGATAGCCACGATAAACGGGTAGATTGGCAGCTAAGCGATCGAGGTGAGGACTGTAGAGAATATCAACGAGGCTGAATTTTGAAAGAAAGAAGGGGCTAGGGTATTTACCTAGATTGGCTTCGAGAATATCTAATTGGGTTTCAAATTTTGCTCTTAATTCCTCTAATTCCTGTGGATCTTCAGGAGCTTTCCGCAATAATTGATAGGCAAGATCGCGAAATCCGTTAGTCTCCGATTCTTCAATCCAGCGATCGGCTACGGCTCTTTCTTCTGAACCACTAGGCAGTAAAGGCACTTCAGGAAAACGTTTTTCTAAAGCCAAGAGAATATCTTTGGATTCGTAAACCAGTTCGCCTTCAATCTTTGCCGCAGGAACAAGAGTTGTCGGTACGAGATCGGTGTACCATTTTGGCTTGTCGCTGAGATTGATAAATTCCGTTGTAAAGGGAATCCCTTTTTCTTCAAGGGCAAACCAAACTCTTTCGCAAAAAGGACACCAAGAATTAGAGTCACGATAGAGTAATACTGGGGCAATGCCATCGGCGGGTAATTTATCCCAACTGCTGGGAATTGGTTGTGTAGAGGGATGTTGACCAACACGGCGAACCCGTCTTGCATCGGTATATTTACGCGCAGTTTCTAAGAGATATTCCCAACTGGGGAGAGTGGTAATTGGTGATTGGTGATTGGGCGGAGAGATAACAGTTGCAGTTGACATGAATTGGCTCCTTTAAATAATGGTAGAGCTTAGTGAAATGTTTGATCCCCCTCAATCCCCCTTAAAAAGGGGGAAGAAGATAATAATTAATTGATTCTCCCCCCTTTACAAGGGGGACTGGGGAGATCTCTTTCAATCAATAACCCGTCGATTTATCCACTACATTTCGCAAAGGCTGACCTGTGCGATAGCGTTGGAGATTATCGAGGAAGAGATTGACAATACGATCGATCGCTCTTGGTGAAGAAGCGGAAGTGTGGGGCGTGATAAATACATTCGGTAAAGTCCAGAGGGGACTCTCTTGAGGTAAAGGCTCAACGGTGAAAGTATCGAGCGCTGCCCCTGCAATTCTTTCTTCTTTGAGAGCCTTAATTAATGCATCCTCATCAATGATCGCACCTCTCGCAATGTTGATCGCAAAGGCTTCGGGACGCAAAGCATTAATCGCCGCTTCATCAAAGAGCTTGGTAGTTTCAGGGGTAAGCGGTGTGGCGATAACCACATAATCAACTTCAGGCAATAGCGATCGCCATTCATCTTTACCAACAATCACATCGAAATTCTCAAGGGGTTGCGGGTTACTCCGTGATCCAATCACCTTTAGTCCAAAGGCTTTAGCGCGTTGAGCGATCGCTTGACCAATATTTCCAGCACCGATAATCAGTATTGTTTTGCCATAAATCTCGCCAAGTTGTAACTCAAAGCCACGCTTCCAACCACGGTTTTGACGTAACTCTAGCAAAGTATCAATTTTTTTAGCATGGTAGAGAATGTAGGTCAGCACAAATTCAGAAATCGGAATTGCAGAATTTCCTGCACCATTGGTGAGAATAATATCCCGTTCCAAATATTGCGGTGTGAGAATGTGATTTACACCTGCACTAGGGGTTTGATGCCAACGGAGTTTGGGCGCAATATCTAGTACTTTATGCAGAGTCGGTGGTTTGAGATAGAACCAATTGAAATAGACCTCTGCATCAGTGGGATCGCCTTCAATGTTGCCAGTCGAATCAACCCAAGCTTTTTCTAGATCGGGATAGCGATCGACTGTCAAATATGGTTCTAAACGATCGGAAAATTCTCTAGGTAATAATGCTTTCATGACTTCACCTCACTATTTATTGAGATTCTCTTGAAACAATTCCAAAACATGAGTCCAAGCATCCGCCGCCGATTCGGGATGGTAACTGCCGCGATGATTACAGAAAAAACCATGCCCAGCATTGGCATAGCGGAAGATTTTATAGGAGATCTTCGCCTCTGTTAGCGCCGCTTCCACCTTGTCCACATCCGTGAGTGGAATTCCTTTATCCTCTTCACCAAAGAAAGCATAAATCGGAGCTTTAATATCTTTGGTAAGCGTAATCGTCGGTTCGCCGCCACCAGGGGTAGAGCTAGGAATGCCACCACCATAGAAGGAAGCCGTTGCTTTAATCTCTGGTAATGTCGCAGTCAGGTAAACAACATGACCACCAAAGCAGAACCCAATCGAGCCGATCGCATTACCCTTAACTTTAGGCGAAGCTTGGAGATAGGCGATCGTTGCCTTAATATCACCCAAAATCTCATCAGCCTTAGTCCGATCCTTATACCCACGACCGACTTGAATATCTTCAGGAGCATAGAGGGATTCAAAATTGGGAGCCGTGCGTTGAAATAAGGCAGGGGCGATCGCCACATATCCTTCCTTAGCCAAGCGCTCCGCAACTTCGCGAATATGGATATTCACACCGAAGATTTCTTGAATTACAATCACGGCGGGAAAAGTACCTACGCGATCGGGTTCCGCCAGATAAGCATCTATCAGCAAATCGCCATTAGCCACCTTCACGCGAGAGGTGCGAATCGTGGAATTATCTTGAGTTTGATCAATAGTTGCAGTCATAATTAATAAATTTAATTTAGTTTTGTCTTATCCCCCTCTCCTGCGGGAGAGGGGCTAGGGGTGAGGGGATCTATTTGCTAGCAACAGCCTTCAGCGAATCAGGAGTAATTGCTGCATATTGTTCCGTTGTCAGAGATGCCTCCTTGATATCAATCTTTTTAGGAATAACTTTCTCTTGAGTGAACAGGTCAGCAATCTTTTGTTGTTCTGCCAAAATCTCAGGTGTGATTCCTCGTAAACGATAGCTCGCACGATTTGAAATGATTTCCAAAATTTCAGGCTCTATTTTTAGAATTGGAGCAACTAATTTCACAACTTCAGGGCGATTGGCTTCAGCCCATTCACCATTCTTATCAATCTCTTCTAAAATAATTCTTAGCACTTCAGGGTTTTCCGTTGCAAAAGTTCGAGATGCAATGTAGAAACCACCTTGAGTAGAAATTTTACTAGCATCTCTGAGTACGCGTGCATCTGCTTTCGACTCTACAAAAGCTAAATATGGGTCCCATGTCACCCAAGCATCAATACGACCTTGAATAAAAGCTTCTCTCGCATCTACAGGAGGCAATGTTACAGCTTGAATATCACTATATTTCAGTCCCACTTCATCTAAAGCCTTGACCAGTAGATAATGGGAAGCCGAACCTTTTTGAAAGACTACTTTCTGTCCCTTGAGATCGGCTACACTCTTGATCGGCGAATCCTTCTGGACAATAATCGCACTGCCTTTACCTTCACTAGGTCTACGAGCTGAAACATACACCAGTGATGAACCTGCGACTTGAGCAAAAATTGGTGGTGTTTCACCGACAGAACCAAGATCGACCTTACCAACGTTAAGGGCTTCCATCAACTGAGGACCAGCCGAAAATTGTGACCATTCGACTTTGACACCCAAAGGCTCAAGGCGTTTTTCCAGTACACCTTTAACCTTGACGATATCACCAGCACTTTGATATCCCAACCTAACTACCTTAGTTTTACCAATGCTAGCAGTTATAGTTTCACCTTTTGAGTCACTCTTTGAGTCTGTAGCCGATGGACTCGTGGGAGTACTGCAACTGATTAAAGTTGTTGATAGAGCTAATAAACTGGGAATCACAAACAAGGTGAATCGTTTAAGGACTGAATTTTGTTTGTTTTTAACTGATGCAATCATGATGAATACAATCTCTAAATTTAAAATATCTAAATTAAATTTTTAAAAGCAGAAAGGGTGACATAGAGAGTCACCCATATCTAGAAAAATCATGCTTCCTTGAGCAGTTCAGGTGGTGTAATGGCTGAATAAATTTCAGGGGATAATAGAGCGTCTTTGATATCGATTTTTTTAGGAATCACTTTCTCATCGAAAAATAAATCCGCAACCCTCTGTTGTTCCTTAACCAGTTGCGGAGTCAATCCTCTCCGCCCTGCAAAGGTACGTCGTGATACGATTTTTTTCGCAACGCTGGGCTTTAGTTTTAGTTCTCTTGTCAGAATTTCAGTTACTTCTCCACGGTTAGCTTCTGACCATTGATCGAGCGTTTGAAGTTCCTCAATAACGACTTTGAGTAGTCCCAAGTTTTCTAACGCAAAAGGCTTACGCGCAACGTAATAAGCTCCAGGAGAATCTAATCCGACACTATCCTTAATCACTCTAATCCGACCTAGATCCTCAGCGATCGCATAGTGAGGATCGCCAGCCACCCAGACAGGGATTTTCCCTTCAATAAAAGCTCCTCTAGTTTCAACTGTGGGGGCACTTTTTACTTTGATATCTTTGATGGTTAAGCCGACTTCCTGTAAAGCTCTAACAATGAAATAATGGGAAGCAGAACCCTTTTGGAAGTAAACCTCTTGTCCTTTAATATCTTCAACCTTTTGGATGGTTGATTCTGGTGGAACGGCAATGATCGAAGCCCGTCCTGTTAATGGCGTATTTTTAGTACCAATTACATAAACGATATCGGCTCCTGCGGCTTGAGCAAAAATGGGAGGACTTTCACCAACTGCTCCAAAATCAATCTTGCCGACATTCATAGCTTCCATTAGCTGCGGTCCTTGAGCAAATTGTGCCCATTCCACATTTACACCTAGTGGTTCTAACCTTTTCTCTAATACCTTTCTAGCTCTAACTAAATCACCTGCTGATTGATAACCTACACGAAAGACTTTGGTTTTAATACCTAAATCGATCGCCGCAGTTTTGGGTGTATTGCTAGCTGTATTACTAGCATTAGGGATTACAGCAGGACTGGTATTGCTTGTAGGTTGATCTCCACAACTTCCTAAAAACAAAGCTGTAGATAGCCCTGTTAAACCCTGAGCAGTTAATGACAGAAAACGACGACGGGGGAAATACAATGGGGAAGTCATAGTTGCAATCTTAAATTAGACCTAAATTAGGTTAGTGTTTCCAAGCTACTAAAGCAGATGCCGACAGTTCTTCGGTAAAGGTTCCAGTTGGTGCAACTTCCAATAAAGATGCTCGTAAGTCCGCTTCAAATCTGTCGCGATTTTCACCAAAAAATGAAGGTAACCCAAAGGCAGTTGAGTAGATATAACCTAAGTAGGAATCGATAGTCCAATCTTTAGGAAACTTAAACTCAAAGAGTTCCTGACGCAAAAATTGGGACTTGGATAGTACTTCTGTATGAGGAGTTGGTAGTGGTTGCCATTTACCTTCACCTGCTTTGCCTGTGCGCCGATCTTCACCGAGCCAACGTTTGACTACAGCGATCGCAGTTTTCTTCCAAGGCAATTCGCTATTCCAAGGATCGTCACCTGTGGCAAGGATGGCGACTCCACCTTGATCGGTTAGCAGAGGATAAAGCTTCTCAAGTACAAGTTCACGTTGCGTCCAATGGAAAGAGCGTCCAAAGGTTGCTAACTGAAACTGACCAAGTTCGGGTGATATAGATTCGGCACGATCTTGAATCCAGCGAATATTGGTAACGCCTTTAGAAATAGCTTCGGCTCTAGCTTCAGCTAGCATTTCAGGATCGGGATCGATCGCGACGACATCGGTAAAGCGATCGCTAAAGGGAATCGCTACCACACCAGTACCACTACCAAGATCTAGCAACCGTCCTTTACCATCAATTTGAAATAGCTCGGTGAGCTTATCAAATAGGGCTTGAGGATAACGCGATCGGTATCGCACATAATAGGGGGCTGCACCTTGAAATAAAGTAGGATCGTAGACTTTGGTTAATGTTGTAGTCATGGCAATAAATCTTAATTTTTTAATGTAGAGCCAATTCATGAATTGCCCCTATCATTGATGAGTATGTTTAAAAAGGACGGCTACCTGCAAGGCTAATGCGCTTCAGAACTCTGCGCTCACTGGGATCGAAGGCGGTGCGGCGATGCAGCGTTGATTGGTTATCCCAATACACAATGTCACCGACAGCCCACCTATGCTCGTAATAGAACTTGGGTTGATTGAGATGTTCGCGCAATTGAGCAATTAGCGCCGAACCTTCCTCTGGTTCTAGACCTACTACTGATACTTCTGTCGCATAGCCAAGACTGAGAACCTTTAATCCACTTTCAGGATGAGTACGCACAAGCGGATGTGCAAATACAGGTGCAACAAGCGGCGTACTGGTATCATTTCGATACAAGCGCCTAGGCGAATCAGGAGTCCGCACAAAGGGATTGTAGGTAATCAACTGCAAATCTCTAATCCGTTCCTTAGTTACATCATCTAAGGATTCATAGGCGAGATTGAGGTTGAGCCAAGCTGTTTCCCCGCCCTTAGTAGTCACTTCTTCGGCATAGAGAAATGAACCACTTGAAGGATAAGGAGTCCAGTGGTGATCTGCATGAAAAGTGAGTTCGCCTGTACCTGTATAGCCACCTTCGATATTTGCAACAGGGATAACAACGGGGGTAACCCCTGTCTTAGAAGCTAGTACAGGAGTTTCATCAAGGGGAACAAATAAATCTCCGAAGTAATAAGCAAAATCCTTTAATTGCTCATCGGTTAGCTTCTGGTTTTTGAAGATGAGAATGTGGTAGTTACGGTGAGCTTGCTTCAGACGCAAAATTGTCTCAGGAGCGATCGCTTTACTGGCATCTAAACCAGTCACAACTGCTCCTAAAGGTGCATTGAGCGGCGTAATTTTGACTTCTTGCGTTGTGTTAGAAACTAAAGGTAAAAGTGTCGTCATACATCTAAAATTTGTTTTCTTATTTACTTTTAGTGATTTCCAATTTATTAGTAGATTGGAAATCACTAAGTCTGTCTTGAGAGAAGGGATTAAGATTTGCCTACTTTAGCAAGTGCAAGTACATTCTTAGGTGTTATGTATTCGTATTCTTCTGGTTTTAAGAAACCAACGCGCACATCGGGTTTATTGGGAATCAGCTTATACTTGAACCAAAACTCAGCCACTTTTTCCTGCTCTTTAATAACATCTTCAGTAATTGGACGCAAACCATACTCGTATTTTTCATGCATCTTCTCTAAAATAGACGCATCAACTTTCGTCACATCAGTTAAAAGTGTAGCCGCCTCTTTAGGGTGATCTTTGAGCCATGCATCAGCTTTTTCTAACTCATCAAAGAAAACCTTGATAGCATCTTTATTTCCTTCGTAATATTTACGGGTTGTGGTATAAAAATTACGAGTATCGCGTAGCTTTTCTCCATCAAGTAATACTCGCCCAACACCACTTAGTTCTGTGCGTGTAATGAAGGGATCCCAAATAAACCACCCATCAACTTTACCTTGGCTAAATGCTGCACTGGCATCGGCGGGAGGTAAAAAGACAGATTCAAAATCGCTCGTTGATAATCCTTCTTTTTCAAAAGCTTTGACTGCTAAATAGTGACCGATGGAAGCCTTTTGGAAAGCAATTTTTTTACCTTTAAGATCAACCACACTTTTATAAGGTGAATCTTTGGCGACTAAAAGAGCTACAGGCTTACCATTTGGTGCTGTGGCTCCTAAATAGACAAGAGGACTACCTGCCGCTTGGGAAAATACAGGAGGCGATTCTGCTGTGGAGGCAATATCCAAACCATTAGCATTTAATGCTTCAAGTTGTTGAGGACCTGCGGCAAATTCTGCCCATTTCACTTCATAACCAAGGGGTTGAAATACTTTTTCTAATGTACCTTGTTTTTCTAAGATAGCTAAAGCTGTGAGTTGTTTAGATCGGACAATCCTAATGACTTTTTTCTCGCCACTAGCAGGTTTACTAGATTCAGTAGTTTTTGCGTCAGGCGATGTTGATGCAGGTTTAGAATCGGTTGAAGTTGAGGCGGTAGGAGTAGAACCGCAACCAATTAAAGTGGTAGACAAAACGAGACCATAGGCGGCGGAAAATAAGAGCGATCGCCGTTTAATTTTTTGGACTTGATCGGGGCGAGTGAAAACCTTAAACAATGGAGGTAGTTCTTTCATGGACTTGTCTATCGATTGATGGGTAATTAATGAGATTCTGTAGATTGCTTGTAAATTAAAGATTTTAGATAATCTACTAAAAATACACGTAAATACCGTAGTTTATAAAAACCTATCCTCACATGGGTCGAAATAAAATGCAAGTCACCTGCTATACAAAATAGAATAGAAACAAAAAATCGAAACAGAAATTGGGAGCTAATCGAATTTCTAATCTTGAATTAACTCTGAAGTCACTGAAGTTTGGGAATTCGATGGTGAGGCGATCGCCCCAAATTGAAAACCATTTTTAGAACCATTATTTTGAGTTTGATTAGCAAAATCGCGATCGCTCAGATTTTCAGGTAAGAATCCGCCTGCTTGCATCTGCCATAGTCGATGGTATGCACCTTTTAGTTCTAGCAAGTCAGCATGGGAACCATCTTCAACTATCTTTCCATGATGAAAGACAAGAATACGATCTAAATGGGAAATAGTGGAAAGACGATGCGCCACGACGATTACGGTTTTACCATTCATCTCTTTATCGAGAGTGTCTTGAATAGCGCGTTCGGTAATCGAATCAAGGCTCGAAGTCGCTTCATCGAGAATTAGAATTGGTGCATCTTTGAGAATGACTCTGGCGATCGCAATTCTTTGACGCTGACCACCCGATAGCTTTACACCACGCTCTCCCACCATTGAGTCATAGCCTTCGCGAATTTGTTCGATAAATTCATGGGCATTAGCTTTTCTTGCGGCTTCGACTACTTCCCGATCGGTTGCTTCTAAGCGCCCATAACGAATATTTTCGAGGAGAGTGCGATGAAATAGCGATGGATCTTGAGGAATGAGACTGATTTGGGCATGGAGAGATTCTTGGCTGATGTCGCGAATATCCACACCATCAATGAGAATTTGTCCAGATTGCGGATCGAAAAGGCGCAATACTAAATTTACAAAAGTGGATTTACCCGAACCAGACAAGCCAACTAGTCCGACTCTTTGCCCTGAATCAATCGTGATCGAGAGACGATCAAAAACTTTCTTGTCATCGGAATAGCTGAAGTTCACATCCCGAAATTCTATTTTGCCTTGGGTAATGGAGTGAGATATTGGGCGATCTCGATCGATGATTTCATGGGGCTGAATGATTGTGTAAACGCCATTGCTGACATTGCCAATATGCTCAAAAAATTCTAAAAAGCGACGACTTAAATTCTTCGCTTCGGAAATAATTAAGAGCGCAATGCTACTCGCCATCACGAAATCGGCAACTTCGATTTTCCCTTGACTCCATAGGGTCAGCGCATAATAGAGCGTCCCAATTTTCAGGGCGGCTCCTGCGACAAATTGGAACAGTTTTACTCGCTCCGAATACCAGTTTGCCCGTCTCACATCCTTGAGTTCAACTGCATGGCGATCGCGTAAATATTTGCGCTCAAATCCTAATCTGGCAAACAAACGCACACTGCTGAGATTGGTAACAGTATCGACAATCTGCCCGATCGTTTCGCTCCTTGCAGAGGATGCAGCTAGCTCGTAGGGACGACTACGGGAAGCAAGCCAATAGGAAACGGAGACAAAGGAAAAAGCCCAAATTCCTACAAAGGTTGCTAGCCCTGTATTTACGCGAGCTAGTAAAGCGATTGCCACTGTCATTACGATACCCACAGGCATGAAATCGAAAATGAGGGAATATAAAGTACGGGCAACGCCAAGGGAAGTTTCGCCAATGCGATGAGCTAAGGCTCCTGCAAAACTATTGCTAATGTAGCGATGGGAATGATGCTGTAAATAGCCATAAAGATTTCGAGCTACGTGTTGGCGCAAAACTGGCTGTAGCAAGATCATCACTAGCCCAGAGGTTTTGCCAAAGATCACTTCACCAATGCTTAAACAGGAAAACAATATGAAAGGATTCCAAATTGCTTCTATTCCTGCGCCATGCTGACTGGCTCTAGTGACACCGCGCATAATTTCGCCGATCGCAAAGGGGAGCATAATCCCACAAATGGCATGGAGTGCTTCGAGAGCCACCATCGCCACATACCACCAGCGAAATTGACTGACAAAATGCCAGACAAAACGAAAGGGAGTCGATGGTAGTTCGGGAGCATCGGCGGCGCGTTGGAAGGCTTGGGATCTGAGGTGCGATCGCAAAACACGTTTTAGGTTTTTACGATTTGACGGACGAATTTTTGTGGTCATTTAAGTTCCTAAAAATTAAACCCAACTAGAGTTTTGAGTTTGCCGTAGGAAAACTCAAAACTCTCAAATTACCGCAAGGCATCACCGAGGCGATATTCAGCAGAAATATGATCGAGCTTGTCTTTTAAGTCAGCATCTAACTTGATTTCTAACGCATTGAAATTATTGGCAAGCTGTTCAGGACGACTCGCGCCAATAATCGGTGCGGTAACGATCGGATTTGCCAATACCCAAGCGAGAGACAAGGTGGTTAGAGGAATTCCTGCTTCCTTTGCTACATCCTGCAACTTTTGGACAGTGCTAAATTCGCGATCGTGCCAATAGCGATCCTGATAATTTTTGGCAGCGGCAGCAAGAGTGAAGCGCGTTCCTTCCGTTGGTTCTTTACTAGCAGCGTGTTTACCAGTCAGCAATCCACCTGCAAGAGGATTGTAAGGAATTACCGCTAAGCCTTCTTCTTGAGCTAGGGGTAATAGTTCTCTTTCAATTTGACGGAATAGCAGATTATAGCGAGGCTGTACGGAAATAAATCTAGTCAAGCGACGGGTATCTGCTTTGCCCAAAGCACGGCTGAGGCGATAGGCAAGAAAATTAGAAACACCGATATAGTGAACTTTGCCCGATTTGACGATCGCATCTAAAGCTTCAATAGTCTCATCGAGAGGTGTATTTGTGTCATCAGAATGGAGTTGATAGAGATCGACATAATCGGTCTGCAAGCGGCGCAGGGAATGATCGATCGCATCAAATAAATGTTTGCGCGATGAGCCTTGATCCCAAGGAGCGTTACCGACTTTCCCAACTGCCTTGGTCGCCAAAATAAAGCGATCGCGTTTTCCTTTAAGCCAACGTCCGATAATTTCTTCGGTGCGTCCTGCGTTCGTAAGTCCACCGCCTAGCGGATAAACATCGGCTGTATCAAGAAAGTTGATTCCCGCTTCAGCAGAAGTATCGAGAATTTTGATGGAAGTTTCTTCATCGGTTTGTAGTCCAAAGGTCATCGTGCCGAGGACGAGTTTGGAGACAGTTAAACCAGTGTTACCAAATTTTGTGTAGGGAATAGTCATGAATATTGTGTCGATTAAAGAATTTTTGTCTGCGTTTTGAAGTTTAGATCCCCCCCAGCCCCCCCTTGTAAAGGGGGGAGAATCAATTAACTTATCTTCTTCCCCCTTTATAAGGGGGATTGAGGGGGATCTCTTACGAAACAACACGATTGCCAGAATATTTAGGTAAATCGTTAGGGATATATGCCCAAGGGACGGCTGAATCAGTCCAAATTTGATAGATCGGTTTGATCAAACTAGAATCATTCAAGCTTCCTGCTCTGAGCCAGACAAATTCAGGGCTTGAGGGCGCTCTTGTGAAAAGGGGTGAACCACATTCAGGACAGAACTCACGGGCGATCGCATTTCCGCTAGTTCCATTTTTAGTAAAGGATTTCACCTCACCAGTGATATGCAGTTTTTCAGCTTGAAGGCGAACACCAATATTGAAAGCACTACCCGTCACTCGTTTACAGTCACGGCAATGACAATAGTTGGCAGCACCTAACTCG
>CAIJEA010000052.1 GCA_903819605.1 uncultured cyanobacterium
AAAAGAGAGATGCGGCGCTTCGCGCCGCATCTCTCTTTTCGGTTTTATGTCCCGATACACTTGACGATCGCTATATAAGGTAATTACTTAAGGGATTCAAGCAATTTTTGCACTCTTTCTTTTAATTCGTCACGTACTCTAGGGAAAATTTCGGGATTTTCAGCAGGATCGTCTAATTCCCAATCTTCAAATACTTCTCTAGTCCACCATCTAGGTGGTAAAGATACACCACAACCGCAGAGGGAAACTACAATATCGAAGTCTTCGTAATGGAAGTCACTCAAAGCTTTAGAAGTGTGATGGCTGATGTCAATTCCTACTTCTTGCATGGCGGCGATCGCTTCGGGGCGAATTTGACTTGCTTCTAGTCCAGAACTAGTCACTTCAAATTCATCACCACCAAAGTCTCTAGCAAATCCCTCCGCCATTTGCGATCGCGCAGAATTTTTCTTGCAGACAAACATAATGCGTTTCATGATTTATTCTCTTGAATATCTTGAATGTTCTTTTGAATGGAATGTCGAGCAAAGTAATTGCGCTTGAACCAAAACGCTAAATTTACGATGCTAATTAATACAGGTACTTCGATCAAAGGACCAACGACTGCCACAAAAGCTGCACCCGACTTAATCCCAAATACACCAACAGCAACGGCGATCGCGAGTTCAAAATTATTGCCTGCGGCTGTAAACGCCACACTTGCGGCTTTGTCGTAGTCCGCTTTGATCAGCCATGCCATATAGAAACTGACAATGAACATGATGATGAAATAAATCAACATCGGTATCGCAATACGCACTACATCAAAGGGAATCTGAACAATTAAACTTCCCTTGAGACTAAACATCACAACGATCGTAAAAAGTAATGCGATCAAGGTGATTGGGCTAATTTTGGGAATGAATATGGATTGATACCATTTTTTACCTTTAGCTTTAACCAGTAAAAAGCGCGTCAAAAATCCTGCCAGAAAAGGAATGCCCAAATAAATGAATACACTCTGTCCAATCTCACCCATACTCACATTGACAACACTGCTTTTTAAGCCAAACAGGGGTGGCAATAGAGTGATAAATACCCATGCATACAAACTATAGAAAATCACTTGAAAAATGCTATTAAAAGCAACCAAGCCCGCCGTATATTCAGCATTCCCTTTAGCGAGATCGCTCCATACCACTACCATGGCAATGCAACGGGCTAAGCCAATCAAAATAAGACCCACCATATATTCTGGGAAGTCTCGCAAAAAAACAATCGCTAGCAAAAACATTAAAATCGGTCCAATCACCCAGTTTTGGAAGAGTGATAGAGCCAAAATTTTGCCATTACGAAATACATCACCTAACTCTTCATAACGTACTTTTGCTAAGGGTGGATACATCATTAAAATCAAGCCGATCGCGATCGGGATATTCGTAGTGCCAACTTGAAACCGATTGATCACCTGATCAACAGTAGGAAATAATGCGCCGATCTCCACACCTAATGCCATCGCCAGAAAAATCCATAGTGTCAAAAAGCGATCTAGAATGGATAGACTTTTAATCGATTTAGCTTGGGACATGGGAAAATCCTTAAATATCGATTAACATCAATATTGATATTGATCGATATATTGTCATATAGCTTAGATCCATGTCAATATAAATTTTATGAATCCTACTCCAACTAACGTTATTTGCTGTCCACCATTGCTAAAAAGTCGCCTTAACTCTGATGATGTAATCTATTTAGCAGAGATCTTTCGAGTATTAGGCGAACCTGCTCGATTGCAAATCCTCAGTTTGATTGCGGTTCAGTCTAATCAAGAGGTATGTGCTTGTGAATTAGTTGAATCTTTAGGACTAGCACAACCAACAGTGAGCCACCATCTCAAAGTTTTGTATGGAGCAGGCTTACTTAGCAAAGAACGGCGTGGAACTTGGATTTACTATCGTATTTTGCCTGAAAAGTTAGCGATGTTAAGGGATGCTCTTTCATAAATAGAAGGGATGCTAATCGTCCCTTCTGTTTTATAAGCCTAACGTAATTCCTCTAGCCATCATAGAGGCGAGGAGAGGAATTAGACTAAATCCAACAAGCTCGACGTGAATGATTGTTCTTAAAGTTTTGACTTTCTCTGGACTTACCTCTGGAGGCTTTTCTGCACGAAGATTTTTAATCCACATCAAAAATGAAATTGTGGGATATAGCGACAATAAGCCAACTGCAATAAATACAGATATTTTCATCCAGAAAATGGGTTGATGGGAATAGTAATCTGCACCTTTTTCAAAATATAAATATCTTAAGATACCCGTTACTAAGACCGTAATTCCTGCGATTCCATAAATAGTATCGGCAATCAGAATCCGCCATCCATCACGATTGGTTAGGTCTTGCTTTAGTGTAAATAATTCCGTAGATAGAGATGCAAAAATAAGCCCTAAGCTCAAATAGTGTAGATAAGCAGCGATCGCATTAGCCCACATAGGATTCCTCTGATTGAAAATTTTAGGTTCTTGAAGCAAAGACAGATCTAGCTTTGCGGTATCTCAAGGTTATCATCAAAGGATAGTTGCAAGTATTTCTGATAGGCGATCGCCACATGACCAATATTCTCGACATCATTAAGGCTGACTACGCGAAATTCCCTGAAGCGCAAACCTATAGCATCTATAGCGAAGATGTCTATTTCAAAGATCCTGTCTATAACTTTCGTGGGATTAAGCAATATCAAAAGATGATTGGATTCATTACCTTTTGGTTTAAGAATCTAAGGCTCGATCTCCATGACATTAGCCGTACTGATAATTTAGTTAAAGCTCGTTGGACAATGAGTTGGGATGCTCCTTTACCTTGGAAACCTCGGATTAGTGTTACTGGTTGGAGTGATTTAACTGTTAATAATTTTGTTGATAATTTGGGGAATGGAGAAGGCGATCGCGAATTAATTATTTCCCATATTGATTATTGGGAATGTAACAAATTTGATGTGATTAAACAGCATTTCATTTTTAATCATCATTAAAGATCTAAGATATGGGTGACTGTCTCTAGTTCCATTGTCTATGAATGTATGCCTAAACTACCAAAATCTAAATACGATCCGATAAGGAAGTTAAAAGTCATATTTTCAGGGCTTCATTTTGCAGTCTCGGATTTTAGTGTTGCTTATAAACTTGTTTTATCAGTTCCAGTCTTTATTTTGTCGTTTATTGTGCAGCAATGGGTTGATATTACTTTGATTTTGCTGGCGACAGGAATGATGTTAGCTTCAGAGTTATTTAATAGTGCGATCGAAATTTTGTGTGATTTTGTGCAACCAAAAGAGGATCGGCGAATCGGGATGATTAAGGATATTGCAGCGGCAGCGGCTGGTATTAGTATTTTTGTATGGGCGGCAATACTGATTCTTGAGTCGAGTCATCTTTGGAAACTATATAAAAACTAACTATCTACAGGTCGTCTTTTCCAGAATGTTCTCAAAACTAGGAGCAATTATTTCCGAAGGTTTTTCGCTGAGCCATAGCCAATATTCATAATTATCAGTATGTCCTTGGATTAGCGATCGCAAAATGACTAATATTCGCGCAAATCAAAAAACAAATAGATAAAGGCGGAGCTTCGCGCCACCTTTATCTATTTGGGTCTTATGTCCTAAGCAAAACTTGCATTGCTATAACATTGGCTAATCGCATTAAGTTTTATTGAAATAAGAGCTTGTAAGTAGAAGTTTCCTTTTGAACTCCTTTTCTTGAACTAGGCTAGAGGTAAGAGCTTAGGAGACAAGCAATGAAATTCATCGACCCTAGAGACTCTAATCTAGAAATCCAATCCCAAATTAGCAGCGATCGCCAGCATTCCAAATTGCGATCGCTAGGCATCGTGGGACTTGTCGTTACCAGCGCGATCGTGTTAACCAGTGCAATGACAAGCTTAGTCCAAGCACAATCAACGAAACCGCCAGCAACGCCGTTTGAAACTGGTGCTAGTCCGAGCGATACAAATACAAATGCTGCCATCACAAGTCAAGGCATGACAAATCACAGCATGATGATGTCTGGCATGATGAATGGCGAAGTCGCCGATCGCCACTTCATTGAGATGATGATTCCCCATCACAAGATGGCGTTGATGATGAGCAACATGATCGTCGATAGCGATCGCCCTGAAATGCGTAAGCTTGCTCAAAATATTTTGCGATCGCAGAACCAAGAGATTGACCAGATGCAAGGTTGGTACAGTAATCTTCGCTAAATATTTTAAAAGGTAGCGTTTTGCACCGCCTTTTAAAATATTTAGGACTTACGCAAAAGTGACTTAAAATCTGCATTTCATCGTAGGGGCAATTCATGAATTGCCCC
>CAIJEA010000053.1 GCA_903819605.1 uncultured cyanobacterium
AACTCCATTTAAAAGCAACAGCTAATCCTGTAATCAAGGCGCAGACTAATACAAATATGCCCATCCCCTGTGCGAGTTGACCAAATAAATCAGGCGTTAGCGACATAATTTAATTTATTGTTAAATATTAAATAACTACTCGATTCATTTTATAGCGGCTTGTACTGCAAACCAAATAAAACCTATAAAGTAAAGTTAGTGCTTTGCACCACCTTTACTTTATAGGTTTTATTTGAGAAAAACAAATTTGTAAAAAATTGTAGAAAGTTAGGAGACTTCAAGCTACGTCAGCTATATTAACTTCATCTTAGAGAATAAGGCTAGCGTCGCAATGAATTCACAAAACAAACATAATAGTAAAAAAGTAATTTTGCTATTAGCGATCATCGTAGCAACATTATCACCATTACCGATATCTGTTTTGGCGGGAGAAGTTGCTCCCCATTGGCAATATGGAGGTGCAGAAAATCCCACCCAATGGGGAAATCTTAGTAAAGATTTTGCGCTATGTGAGTCAGGTCGAGATCAATCTCCAATCAATATTAAAAATGCTGTAGAAAGTACTCCTGCAACAATTAGTTTTGATTACAAATCCTCTCCATTGGTAGTTGTCAATAATGGGCACACCATTCAAGTGAACTATGCACAAGGTAGTAGCGTTACTATCAATGGTGAGAAGTATGCTCTTGTCCAGTTTCATTTTCATACTCCCAGTGAACATCAAATTAATGGTAAAGCCGCGGCAATGGAATTACATCTAGTTCATCGCAATGAAGCAGGGAAACTTGCAGTAGTGGGAGTCATGCTCACTAAAGGCAAGGCAAATTCTCTAATAGAAGAAGTTTGGAAGAATATTCCTGCCACTGGCAAAACTAACACAGTTAGTGATCTCCTGATTAATGCGACTAGCTTTTTGCCAAAGAGTAAAGCCTACTATAGTTATGAGGGTTCTCTGACCACTCCGCCTTGCAGCGAAGGGGTTAAATGGAATGTTTTTGTAGAACCGATGACTATTTCTGAAGAACAAATCGAGGCTTTTGAAAAAAATTATCAAGTCGATGCTCGTCCAATTCAGCCTACAAATAGTAGAGCTGTGCAATTGCATCATTAAAACCTAGCGATTGATCGCTACTTGCATAAACTCAAAAAGAGGATGAACGCTTCGCGTCCATCCTCTTTTTGAGTTAGTATGAACCACAAGAAGCATTATTTTTTAAAAAGTGCAAATCTAAATCAATGAACTCAACTCAATGGCAATGGCGAGATGGCGTATTAACTTGCAGCCTACTGTCTGACTGGCAACATGGTTTTTTTACGCGATCGCACTCTCCAAGACTCCCAGTAGATCTACATAGTTATCTTGCTTCATCGGGAAGAGCATATCGGGCTAAACAAGTCCATGGCAATCGATTAATTAACGCTAATGAAATTATGGCTGACTCAGACAACCCGCTACCTGAAGCTGATGGAGTATGGATAACGCGAGACGATCATAATAATGGTAATCACTCCGTATGGGTCTGTACAGCAGATTGCGTTCCTGTTTTAATTGGCGATCGCAAATTAGGAGCAATCGCGGCTGTCCATGCAGGATGGCGCGGTACTGCTGCGGGTATCGTAACTAAGGCAGTCTCTACACTGTGCGAGAAAGGAAGTAAGTTAGAAGATGTGCGCGTAGCTCTTGGTCCAGCGATTTCGGGCAAGGTTTATCAAGTATCGCAGGATGTTGCACAACAAGTCACGGCCACCATCAAACAACCTGTTGGGCTAAATCCTGACGATCATCCTGAAAAAGTTAAACTGGATTTGCGCCAAGTGCAATTACAGCAGCTTCAGGAATTAGGAATGTCAATGGAAAATATAGCGATCGCGCCTTATTGCACTTTACAAAATGAGGAAATATTCTTTTCCTATCGACGTTATTTTCTTAACATTGCAAACCCTCAGCCTAGAGCACCTCAGGTGCAGTGGTCAGGCATAGCGATCGCTTAGACTAAAATTATTCTAGAGTGCTTTGCACAATATCTTAGTCTTCAGGATGTGGTTTTCTATCAATAAGAGCTTCAAGATCAGCGAACTCATCAACTTGAGAATTAGAATTTTCGACCCGATCTGAAGCTGCTTTATTAGCTTTATCTGCAATATTAAGTTCTTCAATTCTTGCTAAAAACTTATCTACTAGCACCTCTTCCACTAAATATTGAGGCTCATTGTTTTCATCGACAACATTAGATTCAGATTGAATCTCATCGGATTCAGCATCAACTAAAGCTTTTATCCCCAACAAATTCTGGGAAATACTTTCTACATTCATTTCCGTATTTGCGTCACCGATTTGTTCAAGTTCTGATTCAAAAAATGGAGGTTGATTAATTGTCTCTGGAACTGATTCTGATAATGCTAAATCCTCTAGCACTTCTTTCGTAATTACTGCTGGTTGCTCTGATATTGCCGCAACCTTATCAATATCCTCAACTTCTTGGTTGTTCTCATCAGTAGACTCTTGGTTGTAGAGATTCAATACGATCTGCTCTTCAATCTGATTATCAAAATCCTGAGGTCTGCTGTCATTATTCTCGATATCTTGGTCAACTTGTATCTCAATTTTAATATCTATTGATTCTACTAAATCTTGTTGTGGATTAGTATCAGCGATCTCTAAATCCATATCAAGTTCAGCATCAAGTACAACATTGTCAATAGCTATTTCAGATATTTCCAATTCTTCTGGTTCTTCAGTAATGTTAGATTCTACAATCTCTGAATTAGAGGCTACATCGGTGCTACTAAACTTGATAGATTTACCAAACCCAGATTTTTTTTGAGAAAGTTTTTTCTTGCGATATTTTCTAAACAAATCGATAGAATTGCTTTCATTGCTTTGAGCAGTATCTAAACCTGTTTCAAGCAAAGATTCTTCTGCGAAATCCTCTATTTCTAATTCTTCAGTTTCCTCTAAGAACTCTTCCTCTATCTTAGGACTTTCCAAAATTGCTTCAGTTTCGTTGGATTCTTCCGAGTCTGATTCTAAAACTTCGTCAAGTTCAGGGTTTCTAGTAATCTCTTCAATGTCAATCCCATTAATATCTGCAACTTCGGTCTCTGAAATATTATCAGCAACATCTAAGATCGGCTCAAAATCAGACTCATCAATAATCTTATCGGCGACCTCATTTTCTATGTTATTGAAAATAACATCAGAAATATCATTAACCTCATGTTCAACAGATTCTTGAACTGTTAGCTCTGAAAGATCTTCAATTTCGTATTCATCAGTTATAGATTGTTCAACTGCGGCTAGCTCAGGCTCTTCGAGATTTAATTCTAAGTTAGTATTAGTAATATCTGAAAGCAGCTCAAATGTAGGATCTTCACCAACAATTTCATTGCTGACTACCTCTTGTGATTCCTCTACGATATCTTGGGCTAAATGAGCGTCATCAATTTCTAAAATAGACTCATCTGTAGTTTCCTCAAATTCCGAAACCGCAATTTTAGGACTTGAATCTAAGTTAATATCACTTACTTCTAGAAAATCTTCAACTTCAGATGTATCAACAACATTTTCAATATCTAATTGTTTAATTTCTTCTACGATCTCCTCTTTTAGATTTAGATCAACTTTAAGGCTTTCAACTTCCACTTCTAAGACTTGATCTTCTGTCGTTTCTGTTACATCGGAGATCGCCCAATTCTGCACAGCCTCTTCCGCTACAATCTCACTGATTTCTAATTCTTCATTCTGAGTAATGTCAAGTATCTCTGGATCTTGTTCAGAATGAATTTCATTGACTGGACTGTTGGCTTCTACTTCCTCAGATTCATTAATATCTTGAGCCTGATTAGACTGTTCGTCAGCGATCGGTTCTACTAGCTCATTATTTACTGAACCCGCTATATCTTCAGAAAATCCTGATTTTTCTGGAGTGAGATCGATCAAGTCATCTTCAAAGAACTTCAATAGCTGTGGCGATCGCCATCCGATATTAGTAAAGCTATTTTTAATTTTTTCGACTGGAAATGGCTGTAAGCTGATTATTTCTGACTCAGCGGTTAGCTTGATTCGCAAAGCTGAGACTCCAGATTGTAACAAAATATTACTCAGCAAGAAGAAAAACTCAGCCCATAAAACCCCTAAAAACCTTAACCAAGATGGAAATGGCGCAATTTCTTGAGCCAATGGGGCAGCTATATATATTTTGCAAAATACCGCACTCAATAGCAATGACACAGCGATCGAAATCCAACCCGTCACATACCAACCGTTGCTATGACGTTTAATCAATGTAAGTACTTGACGATCTTTATCGCTGAGGCTTTCAGTCGGCTTCGCAACAAACCAGAGACTGAATGGAGAGAAAGGCTGTTGCCATTGCACCCAAGTCACCAAAGCGATCGCAGGGAACCCTAGCAAAAATATCTCAAACCAAGTAGGAAAAACAGGATCTCCTACCGCTAATCCCGCCATACTAAGGGCTAGAAACCAAGGAACACTAGCAATCAAGATAATATTTCCCCAGATAAATGGGTTATTACTTAAAGAGAGATCGTGTTGTGGGGCATTGAGATTTTGTGCGGCCATAGAATTATTCTAAACCTGTAATTAATCGCGTCCAAAAACCTTCATAAACTTCGAGAACTTCGGGATCGAGCTTGGTAATGCGATCGCTTAAAGCAATTAAAGCCTCAGTTGGCTCTAAGGCTTTAATTGCTTTAAGGTCATCTGGGATCATCGTTTTAGCTAATTTATTTGTCGTACCGAAACTATTAGAATCGCTTATTTTGGCAGCAACTTCAGGTTTCATTACATAATTTATCCAAGCATGAGCGCCTTCAATATTTGATGCTCCCCTAGGTATAGCGATCGTATCTGTCCAAATTGACGTACCGCTATTTGGCAAAATGTATTTGATATTAGGGTCTTGCCTTGCCAAACTAATGGCATCACCCGAAAATGCCATACACATCATCAGATCGCCAGAAGCAAGAGGATCTCGCCATGCATCGGTTGTAAAATTAGCGATCGCAGGCATCAGCTCGCGTAGTTTTTTAAATGCTTCCTCAATTTTTTCAGGATCTTTTGTGTTGTAAGAACTCCCAAGAATATGTAATGCCATCCCCATCACTTCGCGGGGATCGTTAACGAGAGTAACTCGCAGTTTGTTTTTGTGCTGCCATAAATAACTCCAGTCTGTAGGTTCTTCGCCAATGATTGAGTTAATAGCTTTAACGTTATAGGCAATTCCTGTTGTCCCCAAACTAACGGGAATACTAAACACAGCACCGCGATCGTGGGGTAATTCTAAATAACTACGACCAATATTACTCAGATTGGGTAATAGCTTTTTATTAAGTGGCGCAAGCAGTTTGAGATCGCGCATCTGCGTCACCATGTAGTCACTAGGATAGATGATGCTATAGCCTGAGCGACCACCTGAAGCCTCTAGCTTTGCCAACATCACCTCATTAGAGTCAT
Organism: uncultured cyanobacterium; assembly: GCA_903819605.1. Taxonomy (GTDB): domain Bacteria; phylum Cyanobacteriota; class Cyanobacteriia; order Pseudanabaenales; family Pseudanabaenaceae; genus Pseudanabaena. Next base: position 5,477 of record CAIJEA010000053.1, read on the forward strand.
AGGCATCGCCTACAACCTTAATTCCCGTCTCTTTGGTAAAATCGTCTAAGACCTCTTGATTATTAACATAGGTAGCCCAGCCATAAATATATAGAGTTTGTTTATCTTGAGTGACTGGTCGCGGTACATCATCTTTGCCTGCATCTGCATTCTGGGGATTTGTATCGAAAATACCGCAACCAGAGAGGCTGGATATACTTGCAAGAGCAGAGGTGGCATAGGCAGTTTGTCTAAGAAATTTACGCCGAGAGATACTCATAGATATTGGTTTTTGTTAAATGCATTTATATCGTTTAGATATCATTTAGAGACAAGGAGCTTAACCCTCTTTTACGCCGTAGTCATGAAGTAGCGATCGCGGTTTTAGGTAGAGCTACACAATCTTCTGGCATCCATGAAACATAGACTTGACTGTCAAAAGGAGGAGTCTTTTCGCCTTGATGATTAGAACGAACTAGCATGACCCTAACAGGTGGGACGTTTTCGCTGGCATGGAGATCGACTACAAACTGAGAATGATCGCCTAAATACAACACATTATTTAAAATGCCACGATAGGTATTGTATGGCTGGTTAGGGTATTCAGTGGACAGCTTGATTTTTTCGGGTCGAACGCTAACTACGGCTTCGGGAATAGGTAACCAATTGCTTGGCTTTGCGGCAACGATCGCTAAGCCCGTTGAAGATCGCAATTCCACAAATGCGCCATCCTGCTCAATTACGCGACATTCAAACAAATTAGTTTCGCCCACAAAATCTGCAACAAATGCCGAGGCAGGGCGATCGTAAACTTCCGCAGGCGAACCGATCTGCTCGATACGGCCTTGGTTCATGACCGCGATTCTGGAGGAAATTGCTAAGGCCTCGCCTTGGTCATGGGTCACCATGATGAAAGAAATCCCTAACTCGTATTGCAAATTAGACAACTCAACTTGTAATTCTTTGCGGAGCTTGAAGTCGAGCGCTGCTAATGGCTCATCGAGCAAAATTACCTTAGGACGATTGACAAGGGCACGAGCAAGGGCAACCCGTTGCTGCTGTCCTCCTGATATCTGGCTAGGATAGCGATCTTTTAAATGATCGAGACGCACTTGTTTTAGTGCATCCTTTACTCTTTGCTGAATTTCTGGCTTTGCCACACGCTTAACTGATAAGCCAAAGGCAACATTATCAAAAATGGTCATGTGACCGAATAGGGCATAGCTTTGGAAAACCGTATTTACAGGTCGCTGATAGGCAGGAATATAGGTCATTGGCTGACCTTGGATCAGCACCTCACCTGCTGACGGCTCCTCAAAACCAGCAACTAGTCTTAGTAGCGTAGTTTTGCCACAACCTGATGGGCCCAAGATACTAAAAAGCTCACCTCTCTGGACTTGCAGATCGACACCTTGGACAACAGTATTTGCCCCAAACATTTTAAATACTCTTTGAAGCTCTACATCAGGAACTGTGTCTGTTGATGTGGAGCTTTGCTTAGCAGTGGTTGACTGTGCCATGGTGTAATGCTCAAACGTCTACTAATCTTTAAAATCAGAAATTTTAGTTTTGCAGTGTCGTTGACTCAGTAAAACTAAAATTCAGGTCATTAAGTCTCTCGCATTTTAGCGCGTTGAAGCTGATAAATGAGTTGCAATATCAGCGCAATTATTACAGAAATTTGTCCAGCAAATGCCAAAATGATATCGGAAAGTTTGATGTTTGACACAACTAACCAAGGAAATCCCAAAAATAGCCATACACCAGCATAGCGATCGGGATTGATCGATAGGCTTAGCATAATTAAAGCTGGTAGAAAAACTAACGCAGAAATTATTCCTGTTGTCCATGCTGAAGGGTTTCTTGTCTTCAGGAACATAACTAATTGGGAAATTAACGCAAACAAAAGCATAGTGATTGCAAAGGACGCTAAAACAACCATTGCTTTCTCGCGCAAACTTGAATCTGACCAAGTGTTTACCCAAATCAAAATTGGTACTTGTGTAAAAACAAGATTAAGGGCAATCGCGATCGGCGCAGGGCTTTTATCCGACCAAATCAAATCACGCAAAATATAGCCAAATCCAGATGAATGTCCTTCTGTGGTCGATAAGGCTCCAAATCTTACCCAATCTAATAGAGCTTGTCTTGGTGGGGTTAAAGCTGCGATCGCAGCTAAAAACAAAAAGAAGTTAGGAATGTAAATAAACAGCAAAAGTACGAACTGAAATTCCCCATAAAAGCCCTTATCTACAAAACCTGACTGCATACAAAATCCCAACATCAGGATTTCCAAATATGAGGTGACTGCATAGCTTTGTCCTTTGCTAACCAAAGTAGCGGTGGGATTATGAAATCGCCGTTGTAAAATTCGCCAAATAGCAAAACTAAAAATCGCTAAATTGACAATTGTAAAAATATGTGAATTCCAAACATTAGATGTAATCGATAAGTACCACCATTCAACTTGAATGGGGTTAATTCTTCCACCGACCAAAAACTTACTAAATGAACTCCATACCGTAAATATATTCCACCACATGAATGTAGGTGCTACCCATACAAAGGTGATAAAAGAGAATATTAATGCCCCAGCAGATACTTGTCCGCCGAATTTAGCTTGCCAGCCGCTTAATAACGCTAAGAGCATTGAAGCACTAAACAAAAGAAATGCGGTTGCTATCAATAGGCTATAAAAGCTCAGTAAAAATGCGATCGGAACTTTTGCACTGATTGCCGCTATCAAGTGATATGGGATTGACAAACCGATACTGATATAGGCAAGCAATGGTACGCCCATAATCTTGCCCATGAGAATATTGATGCTCGATCGCGGACTAATGCGAATAAAGTTAAGAGTTCCCTTGTAATCTTCGAGGGCAAGATCGGCAACTAAGCCATAAACGCCCGCTAGAAACAAAATGAATGGCTCAGTCCAAGTCAAGACTCGAAACTGTTCTAGCCACCAATCTTGCCAAGATCCTATACAACCAAGCCCTCGTAATTGGGCATAACAATTTTCGCTGGGTATACGTTGACTATAAAGCAGGAGCAAAAGTAGCTGAAATAGTAAAGACAGCCCGATCGCTACTGCGAGGTTACGTATTTTCAACTTACCTCGAATCTCTCTCAATAATTGAGGATTCCAGTTGCCAATCCTATCGAGCCATGATATCGCCTTGGATGGATTCATTGGGGAATTATTCATATGTACGTCATTTTAGGCGATCGCATTTGTAAGCAACCATAATTAGATTTTATGATGAGCAAGGCTTGACACGTAAGTACTTCGGTCGAATTAAAACCCAGAAACCTCAGCCGCACGGGCATCGTGCGGCTG
>CAIJEA010000054.1 GCA_903819605.1 uncultured cyanobacterium
AAGCAAGGTCTTTACAAAAGTTAGTTCTCAAATCCAAATCAGCTAGATTACTAGCGATTCGGCAAGTAACCCAACTAAATGCAGGTAAGAAAACGGCTGGTATTGATGGCAAAAAGTCACTCTCAATTGAAGAACGCTTCATCTTAGAAAAAACCTTAGCCAAACACTATATTAACTGGAAACACTCAGGTTTACGAGAAATTCCCATCCCTAAAAAAGACGGGACAATGCGTATGCTAAAAGTGCCTACAATCGCCGATAGAGCTTGGCAATGCCTAGCTAAATACGCGCTCGAACCAGCACACGAAGCAACCTTCCATGCACATAGCTACGGATTTAGAACAGGTCGCGCAGCACATGATGCTCAGAAATTCTTGTTCAACAATCTCAAAAGCTCATGTAATGGAATAAATAAACGAGTTATTGAACTCGATATTGAAAAATGTTTCGATAGGATTAACCACTCTGCAATTATGGATAACCTAATCGCCCCTTCTGGGTTAAAGCTTGGCATCTTCAGATGTCTCAAAGCTGGAATAAACGTAGGTTTTCCAGACCAAGGAACGCCACAAGGCGGGGTGGTAAGCCCACTACTAGCAAACATCGCACTTAATGGTATTGAAGCTATACATAGCTACAAAGACCCCAAGGGAAGAATAAAAACTCCATCTGTAAGATATGCAGACGACATGGTGATAATTCTACGCCCAGAAGACAACGATGTTGAAATACTTGCCAAAATCAGCGAATTTCTAGCTGCTATAGGAATGAAAATTAATGAAAAGAAGACTAAGACAACTGCCATGAAAGATGGATTTGACTTTTTAGGCTGGCATTTCAAATGTCAGAAAAACGGAAAATTTAAAAGTACGCCCTCAGAGGCAAATTATAAATCTTTCCGCAAGAAGGTAAAAGCCATTGTCAATAGCTCGAATTATGGTGCAAAGGTAAAAGCTGAAAAGCTAGCACCTATTGTTAGAGGTTGGAGAAATTACCACCGCTTCTGTAAGATGGACGGTTCAAGAAACTCGTTATATCACATCGAAAGCAGAGCATTTAAGGTCTTTAACAAGGAATCTAAGCAAAATCGCTATTCTTGTAAGAAATTATTAGACAAAGCATTTCCTGACATTCCCTACTCCGAAAACAGACACAACAACGTCCAAGGAGAGAAATCTCCCTACGATGGCGATATTGTCTACTGGAGCGAACGTAACAGTAAGCTCTACGATGGCATGACCTCTAAAGCCCTTAAAAGGCAAAACCATTCATGCAAAACTTGCGGATTAAAATTCGTAGATGATGAAAAAATCCATCTACATCATGTAGATGGAGATCATAATAATTGGAAGACTGCAAACCTTGTAGCGATACATGAAAGCTGCCATGATTATCATCACATGAGCAAAAGCGCAAGCTAAGAATATCGGGAGCTGGATACACGGAAACGAGTACGTCCAGATCTAACAGAGAGGGGCTAGGGATAATACCCTACCTCGACTCGACCGAGTTGTGGGTGAAATTAAAAGCTCAGTTTGACCTAGATACAGCCGCTGTATTGATCGTGGAAGCCTTGTATATTTCTGCTACCCAGAACTTGGAAGAACCGATCGCTGAATATCTCGAACAAGAACTAATCGCTCAAACCCTAAGTCTCAAACGACTTAAACAACAATTTGTTCGGGACTG
>CAIJEA010000055.1 GCA_903819605.1 uncultured cyanobacterium
ACTCTCTTCTGGGTTTTGCTGGATAACCAATACAGATTACAGCCCTGTAATTTAGACCATTAGGTGATGCTAAGAAACTTTTTGTAAAATAAAATCGTCCTTCATATTATTAACGTACTATGTTGCAGACAACTTAAAAAGTCTGACTAAATTTGAATTAAATATTTAGATTAAGTCTGAGTTAAATTTGTCAGAATATCTAAAAACTCGATTCTACCCTTGCTAATAATAGCTACTTACTTATAGCCTGAACCTCTCGGGGAATTTTATGAAGCGCCCTTTGCAACTTGTATTTGCGTCTGTATCTGCATCTTTACTAGCAGCATTAGTCACCGCTGCCACTGCGATGCCTAGCTTTGCTGCCGATCCGTTTCGTTCCACCAATGCTAGGGCGATCGGCAGTGAAACGCAAAAAGCCTTTGAATTAATGTTCAAAGATGGAAATTATGTAGCGGCTGTGAAGCAGATAGACTTTGCCATCAGAACTGAGGCAAACGACCCACTCTTATTTGCTCTTCGGGCTTCAACCTTTTATGCCAAAGAAGACTACTTAGGAATGCGGGTGGCTGGTCAACGAGTTCGCACTAATGCTGAAGCTTTGAAGGGTAAAGATAACCTCAGGGCTTATATTTACTTAGCAGCAAGCGATTTGATCGAGGCAGGATATATCGTCAAAACGGAGGGCGTATCTAGTGCACCTACAGCTTTGCCGTTGGTACAAAGCGTATTTGACAATATCAAAAAAGCACAGGATATCGACCCTAGCGATCCCGAACTGAATTTAATTAAGGGTTATATCGATATGTTGATTGCCTCGGTGTTGCCTTTGTCTGACCTTGAGACAGCATTGTCAAGCCTTAGGCAATATGCAGCTCCTGATTATCTGAAATGGCGTGGTATTGCGTTAGCCTATCGTGATGCTCGTAAACCAGAGCAAGCTATAGATGCTGTTAATAAAGCGATCTCCGCTGCCCCGAATAATCCTGAGTTAACTTACCTTAAGGGACAAGTTCTATGGATGCAGGGCGGTAATAGTATTCCTACTGCCAAGAAGCAGTTTGAGCTGGCTCTAAGCAAATCTAAGCAGATGAACCCCAGCCTATTAGCAGAAATCCGCGAACAATGCCGCAATATATCGGGTGGTAAAAGTTGCCCTGAATCCTAGTGTATTTTCTAGTAAGAGAGTTGCAGCGAGCCACAACTCTCTTACTAGCAGTCATATAGAGGTTTTCATTTTGCCGTAGGCAAAATGAAAACTCAAAACCCTTACTGAAGATTAATTTTTGTTTTCAAATGAGTACGCACTCATTTGAAAACCGCTATCAACCACTATCGCGTCATGCCGCTGACTCAGCAAAAATTTTCATAAAAAAAGACTCGTATTGCGAGTCTTTTTTTATGAAAATTTTTGCAAGCATTGCTTGCTACATCTTGATTGTTGCAATTTTCGCTACACTGTTGCCAAGCAATCAAGTAAATAAGCAAGCTAAGACTAAGCAAAAACAAAGCAAAAAACTCATGGCGCAAAATATTAAATTGGTTGTGGTAGATATTGATGGCACAATTAGCGGCGATGCCAATCAGGTTAACGATGCAGTCAAGCAAGCAATCAAAGCTGCTCAAGCTAAAGGAGTAAAAGTTGCGATCGCCACAGGGAGAATGTATCGTTCGGCTGTACGGTTTCATGAACTGATCGGCTCAGACATGCCATTGATTTCCTATCAGGGCGCATTTATTAAAGATCCTAAGACTGATGAATTAGTGGGACATTGGCCAGTCGAACTCGAACAAGCACTCTCTTTGCTTGACGATCTCGGAGAATTCGCCACCCATGACAAACTTTCGATTCATATCTATGTAAATGACGAACTCTACGTTCGCAAAATGACCCCACAGACAAAGTTCTACGCCGAACGTTCTAAGGTTGAGGTTAATGTCGTAGGTAATTTGCGGGAATTTCTCACTAGAACTAGTACAGAAAATCCTCCAACTAAAATTTTAGCTTTGAGTGACACAGCAGAACTGATAACAGAAATGCTCCGAGTACTCAAAGGTCGTTACACGCCGCAACAACTTTATCTCACTAAGTCTGTCGCGACATTTTTTGAAGCAACTAATCCGATCGCCAATAAAGGAACTGCTGTAAAACATTTAGCCGAAAATATTTTGGGCTTTGACCGATCGCAGGTTTTAGCGATCGGTGATAACTTTAATGACTTAGAGATGATCGAATATGCAGGTATTGGTGTGGTAATGGGGAATGGGGCTGAAGGATTAAAACCCCTAGGTGATTGGGTCGCACCTAGTGTTGAAGATGACGGTGTGGCAGTAGCGATCGAAAAATTTGTACTTAACTAGAAGATGCAGCACATTTCCTTATTGCAATTTATAGTAAGGAGATGTGTTTCGTGATTCTCCTTACTATAATTTATCTCGCATGAAAACAATTTGGCTGAACATTTGTTTCATCGCAGCGATCGCTACGGGTTGCTCCAATCCATTTACTCCTACAAATGCAGCCGAGCAAATTCGGATAGGAACTTTTAATCTTGAGAACTTTGATGGACTCAATACGGAAAAAGTAGATCTAGTCAGTCAAATTGTAGATCGCAATTTTGATGCGATCGGTCTAGAGGAAGTCAGTCCACTCGCTGCTGAGAAATTAAAAGATAAACTCAATAAATCTAAGAAATGGGAATTTATCTTAGGAGAATCAGGTAATAAACAAAGAGTGGCGCTGTTCTATCGTAAAGATTTGATTGAGGCTCAGAAAGTCACTGAATGGCGACAGGTGAACATCACGGGGAATTTGCGATCGCCGCTAGTGACTTATCTCAAAACAGGACAAAGAGATGGAAAGAGCTTTGATTTTACTTTAGTCGTGGTACATCAAAAAGGTGGCGGTGGGAAAGAAGCCGATCGCATTCGTCAAAACCAAAGCGACCTTCTCCGCAAAGAAGTTGATAACTATCAAAAAAATCCTCAATCCGATCCCGATCTCATTCTCGTAGGAGATTTTAATAGTCCCACTTGGGCAGAGCAAAATCGAGGTTTGCGTGATGCGCCACTGACATTCTTGACAAGAGCTATAGAAACTGATGCTAACGAGAATTGCTTAAAAAAACGTGGTGAGCCCAAAACATCTGATGGTCGTCCCCGTTTTTCTAACCGTGGTACTGGTTGTGTGATCGATCATATTGCCGTTTCTAAAGCGCCTAAAGGAGCAGAAGTCGAATATGTTCCTCAATCAGTCCAGATTCTCGATCCTCAAAAGGATTTAGGATTTGATAGCGATCGCACCTATTTTTCTAAGGTTTCCGATCATCTGCCCGTGAGAGCCATCTTTCGTACTATAGCGGTTTTCAAATGAGCACGTGCTCATTTGAAAACAAAAAATCAATCTCAGTATGGGTTTTGAGTTTTCATTTTGCCTACGGCAAAATGAAAACCGCTATAAAGAATAGAAATGGAGTTTTATATCTATTTTTGACGCTCTTTGAGTAAGTGTAAAATTGAAGGAGCAATAGAAATTACGACGATCGCTAAAGTAATTGGGAGCAAATATTGGTCAACATCGGGAATGCTTTTACCCAATACAAACCCCAAGATCGACAGACCAGATGTCCAAACCAAACCACCAATTAAATTGAACTTAAAGAAAGTAGGATAATCCATTTTGCCAATTCCTGCTACGATTGGCGCAAAAGTGCGGACAACAGGCAAAAACCGCGCCATTACGATAGTTTTTGTACCATGCTTTTCATAAAACTTTTGTGCTTTGACAATATGGTTTTTATGGAAAAAGAGAGAATCTTCCTTAGAAAATAACTTGTGTCCAAAACGTTTCCCTGTGGCATAACCGACATTATCACCGAGCACTGCACAGATGAAACTTCCCACTACCAAGGCATAGATATTTAGAAAACCTTGCGAAGCTAAAAAACCCGCCGCAAATAGGAGAGAATCTCCTGGCAAAAAGAAACCGACAAGTAGACCTGATTCTGCAAAAACGATCGCCCAAATTGCCAAATGCCCGCCCCAAAAGCCCAGAGATTCAACTAACTGCTTCGGTTCTAAAATACTCACTCTGCCCTATACCTCATTTACATCTGCTTTTCTCAGTGTACGTTGCTCGCACACTGAGAAATCTTTTTTGTTTTCCTAAGTGCGGAGACACTTTGGAGATCTAGAATTTATAGTCCTGAAGGTAAGCCAGTCGGTTTACCCTTTACGCTGGTGACGATCCTTCCCCAGCCAGATTCACCACCACTATCCCAAAAAACCTGCTGCATTACATCATAGCTATAGCTATCATAAGCACCACCAACCCCAACGTCATAGCTATCACTAGCACCATGACGAGTCCCGTAAGGATCGTGAATTAGCCAAACTTTATTGGTCGGGTCATGTCCCACTACTACACAAATATGTCCGCTTCCCTTGTAGGCAAACCCCACAACTACAGGAATATTCGCTTTGAGCGATAACAGCAAATCTTTGGCTGAAAGAGAGTAGCTAAAATAAGACTCAATACCGAGTTCTTTTAAAGCCCATGTTTGAGCGTCATGATCGGTGGTATCGCCATACTTAACTACAATCCGCATATATACCGACTCAGGTTCTGCAACATCATAATTCCCTGCTTTAGCCTGTCTGGTTAATTCGCCACCTAATAAATAGTCAGCTAGCATAGTGTTGCTAGTGGTATTACATTGTCGCCAACCAGGTCCAAAGATTGAAGTATCGTTATCTAGTTGCGAGCAATATTTGACTGGCAGTTTGATCAGTTGATTGAGATCTTGCCCTTCGATTTTGATATGAGGCTCATAGGCATAGACCTTTTGGAGTTGGGTTTTGCCATCTTTAGCGGGGAAAGGAGACGCTAGGGTGAGAAAAAGATGTTGATTGCGATCGGGACTATATTCAGTGACATAGAATGCCTGATCTTTTTTAATGAAAATTTTCTCGGAATCGGCTAAATCCGTCGATCCTAGCAGCTTTTTTTTAAGGAAAGTGTCTGCTTGGGCGATCGCTTTGGGCATAGGACAACCTCGGAATAAATGCGATAACGCTATAAATCATCGCATATAGCAATCAGGAATTATTTATAGATTTTTGAAAGATTTGACTTATACCTGATGTTACGTGGAACCCTCATCCTCCAACCCCTTCTCCCGCAGGAGAAGGGAAGCAAAACCCATATTATTTTCTTGTTCCCCTCTCCTGCGGGAGAGGGACTAGGGGTGAGGGCTTTATAGACTTCTACGTAACACCAGTTATATATCTCTGGATTAGAGACTGCTTCATGTTATAGCATTACCAAAACCCAGAAGAGAGTTGCGAAGTGAAGCGTCACAACTCTCTTCTGGGTCTTATAGCTATAGCGATCGGATCGAAGGCATATCTCTACAAAGCCGAACGTATTTAAAAAGAACCTGCAAAAGAGAAGACAACAGTTAAAAGTAAAAAGAAAAATAGCAAGCAACAGATAGAACTATTTGAAAACTAGAAGATGATTGGCATCAATCCACCCTAAAACGTAGATAGGAAGAGGGAGGGCAACAAGAGGCGATCGCGATAAAATAGAGATAGCAAACAACCCAGCAACCCAAAATGCTATCTCCCACCGTCCAGCCGATCGCCAAAACAAACAAGCCAACATGGAAAATCAAACTGCTATATGACGGTGCTTGCCCCCTTTGCGTCCGCGAAGTCAACTTTTTAAAACGCAAAGACAACGATCGCGGCTTAATCGCATTTGTGGATATTGCCGCCGATGACTACGACCCAAAAGACAACGCAGGAATAGATTTTGAAACCGCAATGGGACGCATTCATGCCGTGCTACCCGATGGCGCGATCGTTCAAAACGTCGAAGTATTTCGCCAAACCTACGACATCCTTGGCATTGGTTGGATTTATGCGATTACCAAAATACCGTTAGTCGGACGCATCGCCGACGCACTCTATGGAGTTTGGGCAGACTATCGCCTCCTGCTCACAGGTCGCGCCGACCTCAAAACCATCGTCGCCGATCGCGAACAAAGACTAAAAGGTTGTACTGATGGCTGTGCGATCGCCGATCGAGAAACATCATGATTATTGCTTGGCTGGCGATCGCCGTTATTTCCTTTGTACTAGGATTCGCCCTCAACCAACTATTTCCTGCCGACTATAAATGGTTTATGCGCCTACGTCGTCCGCGTTGGCTGACCTTTGAGGGTGCAATTCCCTTCATTTGGATCTCGATTTTTATATGCGGCATTACCTCTGCGGCTTTCCTTTGGGAAGCTCAGCCCAACACAGTTAATACATGGCTATTGATGGCTGGCTACGCGATCGTCGAAATCGCTATTTTGTCCTACACCCCAGTTTTGACTCGTTTGCGAAATGTTAGGGCAGGAGCGATCGCAGGTGCGATCGGTTTTATATTAGGTTTAATCTTAACGCCTCTAGTTTGGCAATTTTCCAGCTTGGCAGGATGGCTATTAGTACCATATTTACTCTGGAGTCCCGTCGGTACTTACGTGACATGGGTAATGGCAAGACTCAACCCACCTGAAGTTTAAATTTACAATTAATCGTAGGGGCAATTCATGAATTGCCCTTACGATTAATTGTAAACATCCAAAAGAATTGCACCATCGTATAAACATAAACAAGTGAAAATTCGATTATGACAGTCAAGCATTTAAAAATCCTTCATCAACATAATTCATCCATAAATCAAACTTTTGAAAAAGATGGAGAAGATGTCATTCAAGGATTAACAAAAAAAACTAAAAGCATACCTCCAAAATATTTTTATGACGATCGTGGCTCAGAATTATTCGAGAAAATTTGCGATCTTCCCGAATATTATCCCACCCGTACTGAGGCATGGATATTAAATGAATATGCCGATGAAATCGCTTCCATTACAGGCTCCTGTGAATTAGTAGAATTAGGTAGCGGTAGTTCTACAAAAACCCATTTTCTATTAAATGCTTATCAAAAAGTAGCTAATTTACTAACAGAATCAATACCCGATGCTTTTAGTTATATTCCTATCGACGTAAGCGGTGGCATCCTTAAAACTAGCGTCTTACATCTTCAACAAAAATATCCCGATCTATCCATCGAAGGACTATTAGGCACATACGATGAAGCGCTACTTTATCTAGGCAAAAATCATCAGCGATCGCGGATGATTTTCTTTTTAGGTAGCTCGATCGGCAATTTCAATGCCGAGGAATGTAACGAATTTTTAGGTCGAGTGTCCCATGCTCTCACCAAAGGAGATTACTTTTTATTAGGAATCGATCTACAAAAGCCAAAGGCAATTTTAGAAGCCGCCTATAACGACAGCCAAGAAGTAACCGCCGCCTTTAATTTAAATATGCTTTCTCATTTAAACTGGCGCTTTCAGGGCAATTTTGACCTCAATTTATTTACCCATCAAGCAATTTACAACGAGATCGAACATCAAATCGAAATGTATTTATATGCACGATCGCCCCATCAAGTATCCCTAGATATTCTCGATCTCAAAGTTCAATTTCAAACAGGTGAAAGCATCCTCACCGAAATCTCGCGCAAGTTTGACTTAGACATAGTAAAGTCTCAACTGCGATCGCAAGGGCTACAAACCATCAAAATCTGGACAGATCCCCAACAATGGTTTGGCTTAGTTCTGTGCCAAGTTTGAAAAACCTAAACCATAAGGGCAATTCATGAATTGCCACTACGATTATATAAACTCACCAAGATTAATTCTCAATTTATGCATCCTCCCAATCTGCACCATTGCGATCGCCAAGATATTTTCGCTTACTTCCAAAACGCTTGGCAAATCGAAGATTGCTTAATGAAAAGTTTAATTAATCCCGAAACTTTTTATCTCAATCCCGATCCTTTACGTAATTTACTGATTTTTTATTTAGGACATTCGGCTGTCTTTTATATCAACAAATTAATCAGAGTTGGATTGATCGCAGAACGACTAAATCCTCACTTTGAAATCCTATTTGAAATCGGAGTCGATCCCGAAAAGCCCGATGAAATCGCCAGTGCCTTTGCCAATCTGCGCCAAGCCAAAGTTACCGAAGTTTGGCAATATCGCCAGCAAGTATATGACAGGATTTATGAGCTAATTCATAACTTAGCGCTCGACTTACCCATCACCCAAGATCAACCACTATGGGCCTTAATGATGGCGATCGAGCATCAATATATCCACATCGAAACCTCATCGATGTTAATTCGCCAGTTACCTGCCGAGAATCTCCAACGTCCCGATCGCTGGCAATATGCCCCCGCCAATGGCTACACCAAGCAAAATGAAATGCTCGAAGTTCAAGGTGGCGTAGTGCAGTTAGGTAAATCTCAAGATTCAAATATCTATGGTTGGGATATCGAATATGGCGATCGCACTGTGAATGTCGAGACTTTTTTGGCTAGCAAATATCTCATTACTAATGCCGAATTTCTAGATTTTGTGAAAGCTGATGGTTACGAAAATAAAGACTATTGGAGCGATCGAACATGGGAGTGGAAAACCCAAAATCAAGTCCATCATCCTAAATTCTGGATTCCTAATGGCGATCGCTATCAATATCGAGCCATGTTTGATGAACTCGCAATGCCCTTTGATTTTCCCGTAGAAGTAAATCATCACGAAGCGATCGCCTATTGTCGCTGGAAAGGAAATAACGTACGCCTGATGACCGAAGCCGAATGGCATCTTGCTACTTACGGAGCCTCAAGCGTTCAGCCTTCAATGGCAGAAGAAGACTACAATCTAAATTTAAAGTTTGCTTCCCCTACCCCTGTCGGTTATGGCGATCGCGCCCAAAGCCATTCAGGACTACTCGATTTGCGCGGTAACGTTTGGGAATGGCTCAGCGATTATTTAACGCCACTAACAGGATATCAACCTCACTATCTCTATGAGAACTATTCCGCACCATATTTTGATACGAAGCACAATATGATGGCTGGCGGCTCATGGATCACTAGTGGAACAGAAGCCTGTAAATATTATCGCAACTGGTTCCGTCCCAACTTCTATCAACATGCAGGTTTTAGAATAGCCTTATAAAATCTGACATGCGAAGCATGTCAGATTTTATAAGGCTTATTGATTTTTAGTAAGAGCGCAGCGAAACAAAGTAATGCATCCACAAAGAATTGAACCACAAGCAGGACAAGAATCCGTCTGGGACTATCCCCGTCCTGCGATTTTAGAAGACACTGCTAAACATATTCGCATTATCTGTAATGGCATTGTCTTAGCGGAAACAAATCGCGCTAAGCGAGTTCTAGAAACAAGTCATCCGCCTTGTTATTACATTCCTATTGAAGACATCAAAATGGAATATCTAGTCGAAACCACTCGGCGGACAATGTGCGAATGGAAAGGTATAAGTCAATATTATGATGTAGCAATCGCCGATAAATACATTCAAAACGCCGCATGGCGATATTCACTACCAACTCCAAATTTTGTGGATATCAAAGACTCATTAAGTTTCTACGGCAGCCTTATGGATGCTTGCTATGTCAATGACGAGTTAATCACACCCCAAGCAGGAGATTTCTATGGTGGTTGGATTACCTCAGATATTGTGGGGCCATTTAAAGGCGAAGTAGGAACTTGGGGCTGGTAGCCTTTCCTCCCTCAATACAGTATAAAAAATGTTGCTTATATTGATGGTTTAGACATTGCGGAGGCTACTGAGAGATGGTATTCACCTCGACCAAGGTACTCTACCTGAAAATCTATGACTTGTCGCTGCTCATCAGCAAAATACTTTAATTTACGATTAATAAAGTCTTTAATCAAAGCTCTACTAGTCGCAAGATCCTCTTTATCTATATTTTTCTTCGCCTTTTTAAGCATTGTAGCAAATATTTCATCTAAGATTGTTATCCTTTCGCCCTCTGGCATAAGTGCTAAATCCCAAGCTGTTACAGCGGTCTCTAATAGATGCTGAAGTTCTTTCTTATTTTGGGGAATATCAGCATAGGGTCTAACAAAGTCTCTCAAAACCTCAGACATTTTGGCGATTCCTTCCATGTTTCTCACCATCTGTACATCATCACCAAAATCCTGTTTAACAGTTTTTTGCAATTTCTCGAATGATTTATTGCTTGCTTTCTCCCATTTTTGCTGGCGGACAAGTTCACTAAATTCTCTAGATTTTTTAGCCATAGCTGGTTGTTTCTTACATTAATTTTTCGATTTTATCTTGATTTTGATTGCAATAGCGATCGCTAATAATGACTTTAAACCTTTTGAATCGTAAGTAAATAAGAAATAGGGTAGTAAAATAATTGAAGATGAGCATTTAAGTTTTAATGATTGTTTCCTTTGCTTGTAAAGAAACCGAGAGGATTTGGCAAGGCTTGCGATCGCGTAAGCTACCATCAGACATACAGGAAAGGGCTTTACGCAAATTACGTCAACTTGATGTGTCCAATCATCTAGAAGATCTCCGCATACCACCTGCCAATCATCTAGAAGCACTGGTTGGCGATCGCCTTGGACAATACAGTATCCGTATTACGAAGCAATGGCGACTTTGTTTTGTTTGGCAAAATGCAAATTCTTATGATGTTGAGATTGTTGATTATCATTAGGAGCAAAAGGCAATGGAAGATACTTTACTTCGTAATCCTCATGTTGGCGAAATCTTGCAATATGAGTTTTTGGAAGAGTTAGATATTAGCGTAAATATTTTGGCTGATAGTTTGCGGTTGCCTTATTTGAGTATTCAGCAAATTATTCAAGGTAAGGCTCCGATGACTGCGGATGTGGATTTGCGTTTATGCCGCTATTTTGGGTTGTCGGATGGTTATTTTTTGCGGTTGCATTATGCTTACGAGTTGATGGAAGCAAAAAGAAATTTAGGTGATATATTGCGTCAAATAGTCCCGATTGTAGCATTACATTAAATTGTATATCGAGTTACCGATCCTTCGTAAAAAGTATGACTGGAATGGACTAGATAAAATACCCAGTAATTTACCAATTTCCTTAATGAAATAGTCTTCTTGATCAATCCAAATAGTTCTCTCTTCAAGACGTAAAAATTTCCAAATCATTCCTGTTGTCACAACACCATAAATAGGGAAGCTCTTATCATGTTTGGCATTAAATCTTTGAGCAGCAATCATTTCGGCAATACATTGCCCTAATCCTCCTTTAATATTTTCGTTTTTCGCTTCGACAAGGGTAATCACTGGACAAGAGATTTCATAGATTTCACTGGAGGCGGTCAATAGAAAATCACAAAATCCATTTAAGCCAGCTTCTACATCAACATTAAATTCTGTCCCAGAGAAAAAGCCAACTTGTTCATGAAAGATATGGCGAATTTCTAAAAGTATGGGTGCAATTAATAGTTCTGATCTCGCCTTTTCAGTATTAATCGCATTGGCAATAGAGAGATTTCGTTTGAGGGTTTGTTGCAGATAGTCACTAATCGTTAAGGGCTGAATATCCGCAAATAGATTTTCCGATTCTTTCACGGTCAAGCCAAATTTTTCCTGTACTTGTGCGATCGTTTTAAATTCGCTGTATGCCATCAGTATTAATCCTCATTTTGTGATTTCTCTTGCTTCAAAATCTCTCTAGTTTTGGCTATTGAAACTGTTTGAGAAGTAGAGGAAACTCAAGATTTATTTGTGCCCTTATATATCGAAATCTATTTCAAGCTGAGCAATATTCTCAAGTTCTTTATTAGTAAATGTAAGGCTCTCCAAGATTGATTGACCTTTCTTTGTTTGAATGTCATGAAGATCTAGCTCTTTCATTTCAGGATATCCCATCCAATTTGTACCGAATAAGAAACTCCACTGATGTTTATCTCCTACATAAGCTTTTCGGATTTGCCAATGTTTTTTTGGAACGCTACATATGTATTCAGTTAGTCGTTTAAATCTATCAGCACTATCAGATTTCAAACAGCGTTTTACATTTGTAGCCGAAAAGTAGATAAGAATATCTATGGATTCTAAATGTTTATGCTTAAACGCTTTAGCTAACTCATCAAAGGGAGGTACAGAACCATTTTCATCGGAGTAAATCAATCCATACAATCTCTTCTTATTGTTCCGAGAATATGTATAAAGCATATCAGAAATATTTTGGATTGCTAAATGATTAGCGCAGGGAAAGTATTTAGCCTCGCATGGAAATTGCTCAATATTTTTCTCTAATTCCTGAAGTGTAGAGGGTTCTAAGTCAACAAAATGGCATCGGGAATCAACTTTATGGTTAACTGATTCTTGTAAAAAAATTACAGGACTGCCTTCCCCGTATTCATTGGTAATCCCCGGCCCCGCATTTAGATCAATATAGTGATATTTATGAGATAGCCAATAATTACTCTGATATTTGTCAAAAATAACTTGGCAAATTCTTAAGTGTACATCTACAAACTTTCTAAACTGTTTCTGTTTAATAAGTGTATTTTCACTAAATCCTTGCCCAGACGAATTAATTGGCATCCTATTTTCCCTTAATAGGTGTATATTTCTAAAAATATAGCATATAGTTGATTATAGTATATTGTACGTTTTTCAAAAGGCTGAGGTTTTGTTATGGATACTGTAAGAGGCACTGAAACCATCGCTAGTCCTCTACAGGAAAGCGCTTTAAGAAAAAAAGGACTATGCGACTACGTTATTAACGTCGCTTCTGGTTGTCTGCATGGTTGTACATTTTGCTATGTCCCTTCAACCCCAGTAATCAGAACCAGACAAGCACAACTAGCAAAAAAAGGCGTTGATAACCCTCAAATGGATTGGGGAAAGTATCTATTTGTACGTGAAGGTATTGCTGAGCAGTTAGAAGAAACTCTCAGCCGTAAAAGAACTTGGAAATCCACAGAATCAGGACAGGGAGTTGTTATGCTCTGTTCTGGTACTGACCCTTATCAAAACCATCAAACCGCAACAATCACGCGACAAGTTGTCAAAGTATTACTTAAATACGACAAACGAGTAAGGATTTTGACTCGTAGTCCTCTATGGATAAACGATATAGATATTTTGCGATCGCCTAATGTAACTGTTGGCATGAGCTTGCCTATGCTTGATGATGAACTAAGCCGCAAAATTGAACCCGCAGCACCTCTACCATCTGACCGCTATAAAGCCATGATGAGAGGATATGAGGCAGGTATTAAGCTTTATGTGGCGATCGCACCCACGCCACCAACCATGCAATTACAAGATTTTCAAAATTTGTTACAGCAGGTAATGAAGTTTGAGCCTGAAGTCATTTTCTGGGAACCAATAAATGCTCGCGGTACAAATGGAAAGAGAATGCTAGAAGCAGGATTAGATTTTGTCTGTTCTGTAACTAATAGAGATTCTTGGGCAGAAAACTTTATCCAACAATGGCAAGATATTGAGCAAGCTGCTAACAACATTGGTTGTAAGGATCTCTTGCATATTTGGGTCGATCCAGAACTTCGAGGTTTTGTGGAAGATGATGCTCTAGATTATTGGCTGTTCAGACAAACTGTAGAAGATTGGGACAACTACACAAGAAAACCTAAGTCAATAGAAATACCTCTATCTCAGACTGTAGCACAACAAAATAAAGCAGTTCGCAAACCAAATAAAGCACAAAAAGGATTTGTGAAATTAGTCGCGTTCTGAGATTAGGGCGATCGCTTGTACGGTGAAAGTATAGGTATTTGAGGCGCTCGCTTTTTAATTGAGCTTAGGACGATCACTTTCAAGTTTAGTTACATCATTAACACTTCGTGTTTTGGCACAATCTAAGTATTATGGTAATCGCGCATTCTTGATATGACATCAGATCCATGACACAAGCAATTTCTTTCAAACTCTCCGAACTCGCTTCTGAGCTAGTCGCCGCATTACCCGATTGTCACTTTGAGTCTGATGGTGACGATCCGATCATTACAGGTGTGGCAGCGATCGATAAAGCCCAAGCAGGAGAAATCACTTTTGTTTCATCGTCAAAATTTGTCTCTAAACTCAAAGATACTCAAGCCAGTGCCGTCATTCTCGATCTGAAAACACCTTCTCCCCTACCGTGCATCCGCACCGCAAACCCACGCATATTATTCGCTAAAGTCCTCGAAAAGTTTTATCAACCACCTACGCCGCCACAAGGTATTCATCCCACCGCAATTTTGGGTGAAGGGGTACAGTTAGGTAATTATGTCGCGATCGCGCCCTATGTAGTCATCAGCGATCGCGTCAAAATTGGCGATAACGTCACTATTTATCCCCATGTCACCATTTACAACGATGTAGAAATTGGCGCTAATACGACGATTCATGCTAGTTGCACGATCGGCGATCGCACTCAAATCGGCGCAAATTGTATCTTACATCCCAGTACAGTATTAGGCGGCGATGGCTTTGGCTTCGAGCTAGCTCCCAATGGCACATGGTACAAAGTTCCCCAAATCGGTCACGTAATCATTGAAGACAATGTTGAACTTGGTTGCTCCTGCGCCGTTGACCGTCCTGCCGTCGGAGTAACGATCGTTCACAAAGGCGCGAAACTCGATAACTTTGTCCAAATCGGACATGGCGTGGAAGTGGGAGCGCATTCCGTTCTCGCCTCACAGGTCGGCTTAGCGGGCGGTGTCACCCTCGGTCATCATGTGGTTATGGCAGGGCAAGTCGGCGCAGCTAATCACATCCACATTGGCGATGGTGCAATCATTGGCGCAAAGTCAGGTATTCCTAGTGATGTTCCCGCAGGTGTCACTGTAATGGGTTATCCTGTCGTCCCCGAAAAAGACTGGAAACGTATCGTCATTGCTGAGCGTCAACTTCCCGATCTACTTCGCACAGTTCGCAAATTAGAGAAGCGAATTGAGGAACTAGAAGCAAAGACTGCGGAATAGCAGTAACAAACCCCAAAGAGAGTTGTGACGTGAAGCGCCGCAACTCTCTTTGGGGTTTGGCTATAGAATATATTAATCACGCACAGGTCTAATGCGAGGGCAAGTCCATGACTCTGCAACCATTAACTCATGAAGCGATCGCCCCAGAGATCGACTATCCAGATAGTGATGGCAATCCTATGTCTGACAATACCGAGCAGTTTCGCTGGATTGTAATCATCAAAGAGAATCTAGAGATTATCTATGCTAACGATCCTAACGTATTTGTGGGAGGAGACTTGGCTTGGTATCCTGTGCGCCATACCCTAAGACGTATGGCTCCCGATGTGATGGTTGCATTTGGCAGACCCAAAGGTAGGCGCGGCTCTTACAAGCAATGGCTAGAGGATAATATTCCTCCACAGGTTGCTTTTGAGATTTTGTCACCAAGCAATAAAGATAGTCGCGGTATTGATTCTCTAGATGAGAAGTTTACGTTTTATGAAACCTATGGCGTTCAGGAATATTACATTTACGATCCCGATGATTTAACCCTAGCAGGATGGCAGAGACAAGGCGATCGCCTGATTGAAATTCCCTCAATGAGTAACTGGGTGAGTCCACTGTTAGGAATCCGCTTTGATTGGGTAGCAGGACAAGAATTAGTATTATTTCGTCCCGATGGGCAAAAATTTCTATCGCCCGTAGAGCTAGATCGACTATTGCAGCAATCCAAGATTCAAGTTTGGCAGGAGCAGCAACGAGCCATACAGGAATGCCAACGTGCTGATCAGGAACGTCAACGTGCCGATCGCCTTGCAGAGCGTTTACGGGCTTTGGGTATCGATCCAGATGATGAGTTGTAAAATATTTATTGACTTTCATACCCATCACGATCGCCAATCGACGGATCTAATCAATCTGCAAACTCTGCATGTCATACCAGAATTGCAATCTGAGTCACTACCGAATACTTGTAGTCTTGGTTTACATCCTTGGTTTGTGCAATTAGAAACATGGGAATCTGCATGGGCAAATCTCGCAGTTTTAGCAGAATCAACTAAGGTAATTGCGATCGGGGAATGTGGACTCGATCGCAATATTGATTTGCCAATGGAAGTTCAAATTGCAATTTTTCAAAGACATATAGAATTAGCCGAAACATTACAGAAACCACTTATAATCCACTGTGTAAAAGCATTTTCAGAATTAATTACCTTAAAGAAAAACACTAAATCTTCAATTCCTTGGATTATTCATGGCTTCAATAAAAAAATAGAAGTATTTCAACAATTGCTCAACCATGATTTCTATTTCTCCTTTGGAGCCGCAATTTTAAACGATCGCTCTCCTGTAATTCAAGCGATCGTCACAGTTCCAAATGGTAAATTCTTATTAGAGACTGACGATCTCATCGACGTTACCATCGAGCAAATTTATAATCGCGCCGCCTTACTACGACAAGTTCCTTTGGAAACTTTGCAATCTCAGCTAGTCGAAACTTATCACCAATTGACTAGCTTGAGCTGAGTCAACCGCAAGATCGATTCCATCCATAGCTAAACCTATCTCACTGAGTAGCTCTTGTGCAGCATTCAGCATTTCAGGTTCCAGACTTTTTAAATCTTCGCGAGTACTCAGATAAGTCTTAAGCGCAGTCATTGGATCGAGGGCTTCAGCAGTGCTGAGGTCGGGCATTCTACTACGCGGATTTTGGCTGACAACTTCGGGAATGAGGGAATAATTATGGGCGCTTTCCATCGCTTCATGTAATAGGCGATCGTCAATTAGCGCTAACTGCTCGGCTTTGATTTTGTAAATAAGCCTTGCGATCGCCTGATCGATCTTCCCTTTCTGAATCGCCTTGAGCAACTTCGCTTGTGGATCTTCCGCTTGCGTTACATCGACTTCGATCGTCCGAAAAGCACGGGTGGGAATTGGACAAAACTCAAATTTTACGTTCCCCTTCTCCACTTCTAGCCAACAATATCCCTTAGCCTCATTCTCCTCACCAAAATCCACTCGCTCAATACTGCCTGGATAAACCACAAGTGGCTGTGTGGCAAGAATTTGATGGCGATGCACATGACCGAGCGCCACATAATCAAACGCCTCACGAGTCAGCATGGACAAGGGAATCGTGAAGCCTTTTCCTGCTGCCAAAAATCTTTCTGCTCCATAGGTTGCCGTATCCACCATCACATGAGCCAGCAAAATCGTTGGTAATTTTGGATCGAGTTTTCGGATTTCTCCTTCGATTACAACTTGCAAGCGATCGATCAAAAATTGGCTCACCTCAGTCATAGAGAAGCCTTCTGTCTCAGCTTTAGTAAGTAAAGTCGATCGCGTAATCCAAGGCAAAGTAATAATCTGAATGTCCCCTGCGTTTGTAGAAATTCGATGCGTCGCGATCGTATCGCCCACCGTGAAGTTCGGCACAGCTAAGCTGCGATAAATGGCAAGACTTGCACCGCCTATTCCCTGTGAATGTTGATCGTGATTTCCCACTAACAACACCGTAGGAATCCCTGCATCAGCAAGGCGGCGAAATTGCTTAGCAAAGGCTTGCTGCACTAGCGGTGGAGGCGTGGCATCGGGAAAAGCATCACCACCAAAGAGAACGATATCGGCGGGTTCATTAATTGCGCGATCGATACAAATCGTCAACGCAGCCACAAAGTCCTCTAAACGGGTATTAAGTCCAGTTTGGGGATTGACTTTGCCATGAGTCGTGCTACCAAGATGGATATCCGCAAGATGGAGAACTTTAATCTTCATAATTTCTCTTCGCAAACCCAACGCCATAAAGGATGACTTTTCCCTTTTTCTTGAATCTTTTTGACTTGATTAATCAGCGATCGCTTTTCTCTTTGATTAACTCCCCACAAAATAATCGAACTCTGCCATACCAAAGTAGCAAAGGTCATCGCCACACATATCCCTAAACCCAACATTGGCAAACGATTATAAGCCAAGGTTATGCGTACTGCCGCCCATGTAAAGGTAGCCATCCATAGCTCAATATCTGATCGCAAAGCCCAAATACTCGCAGTCCCCACCGTGAGCCAAAGAAAGACATCAAACATCCATCGCAAATAGGTTTGCACTTCGATTAGGCGCTGCACTTGACGATCTAAAAGTTCTTCAGCAATTGAATCAGACAGAGAATTACTATTATCAGGATTCATAGATCAACATTCAAAACATCATCAACCGTAAGTTTACGAATTGTCATAATCATAGTCATCTTCCTAAGACCTACATCATAGCTCTAATACTAAGGGCGACGCACAGCGTCGCCCTTAGTATTAGTTTGCCTGAAGTGGAGGTTGGCTGAGCGTCGAAGCCTTACGACCTCGCCACCAAGCCAGCAAAATACTGGCGTTAAAGATACTGGAATATGCACCAGACAAGAAGCCGATAATCAAGGCTAGAGAGAAAAACCTCAGCGTAGCTCCGCCAAATAAGAAAATCGCGATCAGGGGAAGTGTTGCGGTAAGCGTGGTATTGATCGATCGCGCCAAAGTTTGATTGACAGAAGCATTCACCAGATCGTTGAAATTAGTCGCTCCCGCATCAAGTTTTACATTTTCTCGAATGCGATCGTAAATCACCACTGTGTCATTGACCGAGAAGCCGCAAATTGTCAGCATCGCCACAATAAACAAGCTATCAATTTCAACATCAAGCGTTAGCCCCAGCATGGCAAATACACCAGCGGTAACGAGGATGTCGTGAAACAAAGCAATAATTGCAAAGGTGGCGTAATCTGGCTTAAATCTAAATGCTAAATACACGCCGATACCTGCAAAAGATAAGGCAAGGGCGAGTAACCCATTTTTCAGCACCTGCTGACCGACCGATGGACCCACTTCATCAATTTGTGATTTTTTGGGATCGACTTCGCCATATTGCTTCAAAGCATCGGTAATAGCACTCTTTAACTTATCGCGTTCATCAGTTGAGAGATGGGCAGTCCTTACCGAGATACCTTTGAGGTCTTTACCCTCAACTAGCTGCACTACGCTATTAGCAAAACCTTTACTTTCTACTACTTGTCTTACAACACCGACATCGATCGCCTTGCCACAATTACCATTGTTACAAGACAAACTCAGGGTGATACTAGATCCACCAGTAAAGTCAATCCCCAATCGCAAGGGAGAACCTAATTGCTGAAAAGACAATACCATTGCCACGATACCAGCCAAAATCACTGCCGTCGAAATCGTGATGTAAAGACGACCATTTTTGATTACATCTAATTTCATAGGACTGCACCACTCGTATTATCTTTTGTATTGTCTTTTTTACTATCCAGCGCTTGATCTTCCACAGCTTCTTCTTCAGCAACCTTACTGACCTTACCAAAGGCTTTTACTCCGTAGTATTCAGGCTTGCGGAAGTTAGGATTGCCAATCATTGCTAACATCAGCGATCGGCTCAGAGTAACTGCGGTAAACACACTGACTAGAACGCCAACGCCAAGGGTAACAGCAAATCCCTTTACAAATCCTGAGCCAAGCCAGAACAAGGCAAAACAGGAAATTAATGTAGTCACATGACTATCGAGAATACTTGACCATGCGCGATAGAACCCTGCTTCAACTGACTTATATAATGTCCGTCCAGCTCTGAGTTCTTCCTTAGTCCGTTCAAAAATCAGGACGTTAGCATCTACAGCGATACCAATACTGAGGATAAAACCTGCAATACCTGGTAAGGTCAGCACTACACCTAGCAAGCTAAATGAGGCAAAGGTAATCACCGCGTAGGTAATCAGAGCAATATCCGCAACCACACCCAAAACACGGTAGTAAAGCACCATGAAAATTATTACTAGTGCTAGCCCCGCAACACCCGCATAAATACTACTAAGGATGCTTTCGGCTCCAAGAGTTGCACCAACAGTACGGTTTTCAACAATTTCTACTGGTACTGGCAATGCACCAGCACGTAGTTGCAAGGCTAATTCTGTAGCTGAGTCTAAAGTAAAGCTGCCTGTAATCACAGCTCGTCCACCTGTAATACCTTTACCTTGAAATTCGGGACCAACGGAGGGAGAACTAATTAATTTGTCATCTAGGAAAATCCCTAAAACCCTTCCCGTACCACCTATCTCTCCTGTGGTTTTAGCAAATAGATCGCCACCTTTGTCATCAAAGGTGATGGCAACTTGCCAAGAGTCGGGGCCATTGCCTGTTGGTGAAGCAACAGCATCCTTGAGCATATTCCCTGTTAGACCAGTGCGCTCAAAAATTCCTTTAATTGCTTCAACACTCTTTTTATATTCTGCTTCGTTATCAGCGATCGCCTTTTGATCGTTACTATTTTTGAGGACTTCGCGCTGAATTGCTGCCGCCTGCTGAATTTGTAATCTTGCCCTTAACTCACTTTGAGCGTCCTTCTTGAGCTTACGAAAATCAAGTTGGGCAGTCGTACCCAGCACTCGCTCAGCTTGAGCAGGATCGTTTACTCCTGGAAGCTGCACGACTAGTTGATTATTTCCTGCCAACAAAATTGTTGCTTCGGAAACCCCCAAACCATTAATGCGCTGCTCCACCACAAACTTAGCGGTTTCCATAATGCGTGGAGTAATCTCATTAATACCTTGTTCAGGATTAATTTTCGCTTGGAGTGTAAGCTGTGCACCACCTCGCAAATCCAAACCTAACTTAGGTGGATGACTCACGATTAAATACACAGCCCCCAATAAAACTGCCAATACAAAGGCAAGCAGGCGGCTTTGTTTACCCATATTTTTTTAGAGCTTTTTATATAGCTATTCTGTAAAGTTGTCTTTAGATAGCTTTACTTAGAGCCAAAGAGAAAAGAAGAAATTTTTAGACATCTGTCATCATAACTCACTACTTAGGCAAAGATCCTGCTCGTAACAATGATGCTAATTCAGTTGCTGCTGCTTGTGTAAAGTAGCCTGTAATGACTGCCCGCCCGCCTGTAATACCTTTACCTTGATACTCAGAACCCACTGTTGGCGAGCTAATTAATTTATCGTTTAGGAATATCCCTAAAGCAAGCCCAGTTCCAGCCATTTCTCCAGTAATTTTGGCAAATAGGTCGCTGCCATTGTTATCAAAGGTGAGCGAAATTTGCCAAGCACCATTTTCATAGTTTGCAGGAATAGCCACAGCATCTTTGAGCATATTGCCAGCCCAACCTACAGGCTCAAATATTTCCTTAAGCTTTTTAAGGCTTTCTTGGTATGCCAACTCATGTTTGGCGATCGCCTGACGATCTTTACTATTCTTAAGGAGCTCTTGCTGAAACAGAACCTCTTGCTGAATTTTCAGTACCTTTCTTAGCTCATTTTCAGTGCCTTTCTTTTGCTTACGAATATCAAGATGGACTTTAGTAATGCTCACATTCTCAGCTTGAGCAAGATTATTTGTCCTCAAGATTTGTACGAAAAATTGATTGCTTGACGACAGCAAAATTGCCAATACCAAGACAATCAGACGGCTTTGATTAACCACTTTGTCCAACCATTGTGAGAAATTTTTAATTAGCCTTATTCATGATTAGCATTGCATGAAGCGCAATAGAATGAGGGTTAATGAGTAATTTGACTTATTTCTTAAGACTGATATTTTAAACTAAATCTAGAGTACTTAAATTACAGACGATCGCCTATCACCAGAAATACCGCTTCCAGCAAGGAATTTATTGAGACTTTTACAACTTTTCAATCGCTTTACCATTAGTTGCACAAAGCTTTGTAATACAGCCTACGCAAATTGTTGCGGGTAAAAGGTAAACTATATCAAAGCTGAAATTTAGGTTGGATTTGTGAGATCTCGTATCGAGCGAGTCTTTTCCGAAGACTGGCTAAATTATTATATCGATCTCTTTTCTGGAGCGAAC
>CAIJEA010000056.1 GCA_903819605.1 uncultured cyanobacterium
CAAACCACAAGAAAAATTTTGAAAGCGTTGCAATGCAACGCTTTCAAAATTTTTCTTGGTTTGGGTTTAAGTGCAAAGCACTGTAACAGTGCCAGAAACAATCTTGGCTCCCTATAGCTCAATAACTATTGTCATGAATTCGATTTCGATCATTTGTGTAAAAATAGCTACAGTTCTAGAGATGTTAAGACTAAACCAGAAAAAATTAGACCCATACCAACGATGTACCAATTAGTAATGCGATCGCCAAGAAACAAAGCAGAAAAAAGTGTCACCAGAATAAAAGTTAAAAAAGTGAATGGATAAGCTTTAGAAAGTGGAATAAACCGCAAGGCAAATACCCAAAGCAAAGTCCCTATAGCATAAAAAAACAAACCCATAATCAATGCGGGATTTATCCAAGTGAGAATATTTTCTCCATTGATTAAAACTGCACCTTTTTTAAACAAGATATGTCCCCCAGTAGTTACTAGAGATATCGCTAGAAGTAAAAGTAAATTTCTATCAAACATACAGGGTGATCATCTTCTCAAAATTTTTTGCATAGTCATAGTAAACCCAAAAGCACAAGGGTAACACTTCACGCCCCTTTAACTTAGTTAGTAACCGTATTATAAAAGTGTGGTTGTACTGAAGAAAGCTTTGATTGACGTTGTTTAATAGCCTCAGCATGACGAGACATAGGCACAATCTCATAATGCTTTGCAAGGATTTGTAAAACCTTGCCGACCATAGCTACCTTCTTATAACTAGGCTGATTCATCGCTGGGAAAAAAGCTAACTCAGGAACATCCTCTCCGCCCATAAAATCTAATGGATGCAGCAAAAGGGAAGGTTGCACTCGCATCAGCCGACAAAGGGCGATCGCAAATCGAAAATAAAGTAGAGCCAAAGTTTGTGAAAAAACGCCAAGATATAGTAAATAACTAACGTGAATCGGGATCTTGAAAATAGGCATAGTCGTTACAGGAATTTCAATCAAATTACCCATCAATCGCCATTGATAGGGTTTGAGTGGACGAAATCCCTCTTGAAATTTGCCGAATAATCCCTTCCGCTTTTCCATCTCATCAGGACTTAGTTTGCTGGTCATGAAGTAATAGGCACGGGCTAAAGGTCCTAAAAACGTCGGAAATGTTGATGCATCATACTGATATCCACGTTGCGCTAACACACGCAAGACAGTAGAAGAAAGACTAAACCCAGGACCACGAAATCCATTAGGACGACTACCTGTCGCTTTCTCAATATATTCTTCAGCGATCGCTAGTTCTCGATCTACATCTTCTTCTGAATAAAGATGAAGCCAAGGCTCATGGTTGAATGAATGATTACCGATCTCATGTCCTGATTCTGTGATGGATCTGAGGGCAGCATAGTTCTTTTCTAATGCTGCATCTTGACCAACAATAAAAAAAGTAATCTTGATTTTCCGCTCTTCCAAGAACTTAAGTACACGCGGAACCACAATATCTAAGTAAGAAGGAAAAGACTCCCAACCCTGATCTCCATGGGTTTTCATATAAGACCATTGATTGTCAAGATCAAGAGAGAGGCTTGCAACAGGATGTTTTTTTTGCATATTTACTAAACTCATAAGTTGAAGGGGGAAAATTAGTTTTATTTACGGCGCATCAACCTTACTTCAGCACCATAAAACTCTCGTCGAGTCTCGACAGAATAATACTTTTGAAGTGATTCTTCAAATATATCGCAACCATAATCAACATCTAAAAATTTGCAAAGATAGTTGTTGACAACCCAAATCTTAGTAAAATCATTTGGAATCACTGCTAGAGAACTAAATAAATCTTTTTCATCTCGAAAAACAAAATTCTGTGGATCATAAGATTTAAAGTCTTCATCTTTGGGGATTGCCACAAGTGCATTCTTGCCAGCATAGTAGTTTCTAAGTGCAATCTTGGCTTCAGCATTAAAAATCACAATTGGCTGATTTGGCTTTTCTTCAGACATTATATACTCAGCAACTCTGATGTAGTCTCCATATTTTGCTAGAGGTTTATACGATGAGTAAAGACTTCCAGTCCCAAGTAATATTAACGTAATTGCCCAAGCTATAGTGATTTTTCTTCTGTGCTTTTCCTCAATTAGAGACATAACGGCAGCGATTGAAAAAATCGATGGCAGAAAAAGAATTGCAGTATGCCTCGGCTCAATCAGTTCTTGTGATAATCTCATTCTCACAATCACAAATAAAGTAAAAACAACGAATGTGCTAATCCATATAAAAACATGAGTCTGACTGATAGAAGCCCGATACTTTATAACTATCATGAGTAAAACACTTGTGATTATCACATATAGCAACCAATGTTCTCGAAATGCAGGTGGCAGCCATGAAATTGGCAAGCCGTAGTATCCTAGACGACGAAAAAGACCACGTAAACTATCTACAAGAGAGCTATATTGTTTGATACTAGATGTATGATCTGAGAACTGATGGGGAATTACTCCGAGCATTGGGATAAAACAGAATCCAACCACTGCCATATTTGCCAAATAATTCCGTAAATCCTGCCAACGCCTCAAAAAAAGTAGCACTGCTCCATTAGCAACTAGAAAGAACCCAGAAAAATATTGAGTGTAAAGAGCTGCGATCGATAGAAAGAGGTAAAGCAGCCGAGGTCTGATTTTTGGTGTTGAAGCAAAATATCCATCATAAAATGCTAGCCATAACAGTGCAGACAGTAAGATCAAAAATGCGTACAGTCTTATTTCTAAAGCAGCCCAAATGGTAAATGGATTAAATGCAAAGACCGCTACAACTAGCCAATTAGGATAAATTTTATTTAGCAATTTTTGTGCCAATTTACTGACGCAGTAAATTGTTATAGTCATGCAAATAATCGAGAATAGCCTTGCAAAGAAAATTGAATGATTGAGATTACGCCAAAGATTTAATAATATGAAGTAGAGTGGCGGCTGTAGTTCATAGTTTAATGCTTGATGTAGGGCATATCCAATATCTTTACCAGTTGTATCTAAAGAATATGCTTCATCTATAATTACGTTTAGCGTAGCACACAATGGAATTGTAATACAAAGATTAAGGAAGATTAAAAAAAGAAGAACTGGCGATTCTTTAATTCGAGCATATGCATTCGCTGCAATTCCATCTACTTTTTCTCTAGCTTCTTTTAAGTCTGTTAAGTAACGCATAAATTTTCTTGGTTTATTTTGCTTGAGTTCTCTTTAGACTTTTTTACCAACTTCTAGTCTACTTATGCACAGCTACTTATCGAAACATTTGTTCTACTGATTTTTCGGCTAGTTGAATTGTCTCATTTACATTTAGAGTTCCGTTGAGTATATGAGCAGAATTGAGTATAAACAAGTTTGGAATTGAGGTTTTAATCGATGGTAATCGCTCTGAGTAGTTTAAGGTGGCGATCGCTAGTACATGTCTTACTCTAGATACCTGAAAGCATAGGACATCACTGCGTTCAAATCTTGGATACATATGGACGAGTGCAGTTATAAATTTTTCTTCTAGTTCGCGATCGCTTAGTTCAAATGCAGGATCGTCAGGAACAACATATTTGGGTAAATACACTAATGCATTACCGTTAAACTGAGAACGATCTACTAGAGCCGTCATCTCAATTACGCCAGTAAAGGGAACCCAAGTATCTGTAATATTGGTGACATAAAATTTAGATATTGGTTTTTTAAGTAGTAACGAGGCACAGATAATTCCTTGATATTCAATATCCTGTAGTCGTCGGATTTCATCATCACTAAGCCCTGAGCACACTTTTACAGCAACAGGTGCAGGCACAGTCAGAACAACGCGATCGAATTCTGCATAGGAGCCATTATCAAACTCTACATTGATAATATCCTTATTAGAAGTTTCTAACGATTCTACATTCTTGATTTTATGGTTTAATTTAATCGAAACGTTAGACTCGACTAGGACTTCGGTAAAGCGCTCAAGTATACGGCTATATCCACCAGGGAGGTAGCCAAATAGTTCTTTTTTTAAGCCAGTGCGCCTAGCAGCATAGAGTCTGGCAATGATTGCCCAAATAAAAGAAGCTGATGCTTTTTTATAGTTTTCTCCTAATTTCGATCGCAGTAATGGTAACCAAATTTTTTCAAAGGTATGTTTGCCTGACCATTTTGTGAGCCAATCGCTAACAGAGATCTTTTCCAGCTTTTTCCAGTCTGTAATTCTGGAACCATAGATAATCGTAAAAGCAAAACGTAGTTTATCAATTATATTCAGCGGGAAAAAGCGTAAGAATTCGATCGCATTAGAAATAGAATAAAGTTTACCGTCATTATAGAATCCTGTTTTGGTCTCAACCCACTTCATATCTCTCTCTAGACCTAGTTCATTAAGGAGCGATCTCAAGTGTGTATCAGAGAGTAAGGTAACGTGATAATGGCGATCCCACATGATGTCGCCTAGTTCCCAAGCATCCGCCAAACCACCTAAGCGATCGGAACTCTCAATTAGAGTAACTTGCTTACCTTGTTGGGCTAAACGTAAGGCGAGGGTCATTCCTAAAATGCCACCACCCACAATGCCCAAAGTTTCTGATTTTTGTAACATATTTGAAGATTAGTTAGATAAGAAATAGACTGTTTATCTAAAAGAGTATAAAAAAACAATTTATACTAATGTAATAAATTTTTTAAAGACCTAATAAGATCACGCGAACTTTCAAACATATCGGCAATTTGATATGTCACGAGAAAAAAACATACATAGAAAAAGCTTGGATTTTTTTCCATTAAAACATTTATAGGTTTGACGATGAGATGACGTATTTTATGCATATTTCCTAGTAATCCCATACCTATACCAATCAAAGCTCCAGCAAGAAGATCGGTAGGGTAATGTACCCCTAGATAGATACGCGGCAAACATACAAATACAATTGCATGAAAAAAAGCGATACTTCCTAAAAATCGAGAACATAAATATATACCTGTAGCTACAGAAAAAAACAAAACTGCATGATCGCTAGGAAAGGAACTCCACGCCTCCAGATTTTCATTGCCAGAAGGAAAAGTAAGTCCAATTCCTGGGCTTGCCAAAGGTCTGACTCTAAAAGGCAATATGTGGGCTAGTAACCTAGCTAAAAAGACAGATATTCCACTGAAGATTAATGTAGAAATCATACGCTCTCGTATTAGTTTACTCAATTCACTTGGCTGGAACCATAGCCACCAAACAAGTACTGAAATTTCAGTGCCTTTACATAAATTATTGTCACCAATAATAACAATTAGAGGTGTCAGTTGAGGAAATTGAAGTGAGAGTTGATTAAAGAAAGAGATGATAGAAGCATCAAATAAAAACATAGCAATTTACCTTGAAACTATTGATTTATATTATTAAATAATGGATTTATTTAAGCTCTGTCTACATCAAAACTCAATAGGATTATTTTCTATAAGGCTGTTTAAAAATTACTAATTATTGATCTATGGATAAAGTGATAGATTTTTGAGATAAGCGAAAACTAATACCAGCTAATATTAGCCAAGTGAGTAAATCTGCATAGAATGTATAGTTGCCATAGGAGTAGTTGACCATTACGTATTCCAAGGTAACTATCGCAACAAGAATCCAAATTTTTAATTGTGTTTGTAGTCTGTATTTCCATAGTAATAGCACGGGAACAATCAATATTATGCAATAAAACATTTGGGTAACAGGATAGACAAGGAGACTTAGAACTATTATGAGTGATAAAGCCAAATCATTTTGGCGTTTATCCAAACGAATTACTAACCAGATAGTAATCCCTGTGATGATTGTGGCAATGACAACAAAAATTGGATTTGTGATTGGAGAAGTGTTACTAAGATCGTATTTAGTAAAACGTAAAATCGTTGCTAATAAAGACTGATTAGAAATCTCGGTGTATATAAATTTTGGCAAACTAGCATAATGGCTTGGATTGAAGTAGCTAAAGAATGTTTCTGTACCAAACACACCCATAGTTAGAAAGGAAATTGCAGACAATGTAATGATGGCAGTGATTATAATTCGCCATTTTTTCCGCAGTAATAAATATAGAAATGCTCCTCCTAATAAAGGTTTAACGATAATTCCTAATGCTAACCATATACCACCTCGTGTCAGATTCCGATCGCGCCAAAACAGAAGAAACATTAACAATAATAAAAAGTTTGTTTGCCCAAAATCTATTGTGCTTTTAGCATTGATTGTGAGTAATAGAACCGCTGTAAATAGCAAACCTATGAACTTACTTTCACCAAGAAATATTTTCCACAGCAAAAAAATATCCGCTAAAAGAGTAATACTATGTCCTACATACCATAACAAATATGCAGTATGGATATCGAACCAACCTAACGGTAAGAAAATGAATATTGATGGAGGTGGATACCAAAAGCCAACATCAATAATTTCTTTAGTAAACTCGCTGCTAGGATGAAATGGTATTGCTAATTGCCTAGCATAATCTGGCTGATAAAAATTTAATCCCTGAACTGCAACTTTACCATTCAACCAAAATCCAAGAAAATCCCATTCTGGTGGATTAGCAATATTTGCTTTCATCACTGAGATAATGCTTAAACTAATTAAAAGTATTCCACCCACCATGATTCCTATCAACATAGAAACCTGTTGGCTAGATAATTTTTGGCGATAGTGAAAACATGTCAAAACCACAGGTAATAGTAATATGGATAGCCAAAAATCATTATTTAATTCAGCAATCCTAATATCTTTACTAATCAAAAAGAATGAAATAAACGTCACAGTTGTTGAAACCAAAATGATTAACACCTTGGAACTCAGGTTTTGGAAGTGATGATATTTATTCATAACTCAATAATCTATAAATATGAAAATAAGTTAGTGTTCAAGCAAAAAACTAGATTTTACAATTTGAATAAATAAATTTATTGGCTTAAGATATCAGATTATCCTAATAATATATATTGCTCAAAATAGTTGCTTAACATAAATATATAAATTAGTCCAATAAAATTGTTGTCTCACTGACAAAATATGAGAATTAATTAACTTTACTAAGAGCAATTGTGGAGATGCCACTTAATGTAAATCCGACTCCTATCCATTGAGTAACTGAAACTTTCTCTCTAAAGATAATTGACCCAACAAATACGGTAGCCACAACTGTTGATCCAATTACAATGGGATAGGCGACAGAAAGATTAAACTTTCCTAGAACTAAAATGTACACAATCGTACTGAGTCCATAAAAGAAAATTCCTCCCAGAAGAAAAAGATTAAGAGACTGTCGATCTGCACCCATTTTTAAAAAGGTTTGGGCAATTGTATTCAAGATTATCGTGCTTACAATAAGTAGTACTAAAAAAAGTTGATTGTTCATCCGAGTTCTCTGCAAATTAATTTTCTATTTGTTCTGCAATTGTTAATCCGTCTAAATTGACATTAGTTTTTAAACAAGTGATCGGCGTAATTTCGTTGGTTAAAACCTTTGCAACATAAGCATCTCAAAAGCCATCCTAAATTATCTGTCTATAATTAAACTTTTGTTGTCAAGTCCGTCTGAATAATCAGAAATATCAAATTCCCAAAGATCGTTGAGTGTGTAAGGTGTTTGTAACCATTTCCCAGCTAGTTTTTCCCACCACCTAGGTTTATGAGGTAGTGTTGACACTTGAATACACCAACATCCAGATAACCACGCTCCTGCAACATCGGTATGCAAACTATCACCAATGACAACAACTCGTTTTGGTTGTAAATCCATACAAGAGATTGCTCTAAGAAAAGCATAGGGAAAAGGTTTTTTTGCTGGACTGATCGCGAGAATATCTAAGCGAAGTGACCAAAATTTTACTCGCCAGTTTCGCTTGCCATTTGAAAGAATAAAAAATTTAAAACCAGATTGCTTAGCGTTACTAATCCAAATTTCTGCATCAGGGGATAGATACTTATCATCTT
Source organism: uncultured cyanobacterium (assembly GCA_903819605.1). Classification (GTDB taxonomy): domain Bacteria; phylum Cyanobacteriota; class Cyanobacteriia; order Pseudanabaenales; family Pseudanabaenaceae; genus Pseudanabaena. Next base: position 7,943 of record CAIJEA010000056.1, read on the forward strand.
CAGACACAATCGTATTATCTAAATCAAGAATTATGCCCTGAATCCCAAAGGAGTCTAGCCATTCAATATCAATATCTGCAAGCTTTACCAATTTCCGTAGCAAGAAATTCTTTTTCCTATAGTTGCTGTCTGTCATTACCCTATTACTCCTTTATGTTTTAACAAGAGAATAACAAAGCACGAAATTGCCCATCCAATGACAGTAATTAAAATGGGAAAGTCTTTTAATAGAACTTCATCAGGACGTTCGCTACTATCTGCATATCTTAAAGTATTTCTTGCTGACTTAGAATCTGATGAAAGTTCGCTAATTAGCTGATAGCGAAAAATACCATACAAAACGAAAGGTAGGCTCAATAACATCCAAGAAGTAGAAGCTCCTCCTAGTTTAGGTCCTGAACTCCAAAGTGCGTAACTCATAACTGTACAGGTGGTGACAACGTTTTCCATGCGATTCAGTAAAGATAAGGAGTACTTTTTGAGAACAGCACGAGTTTTGCCATCACGAACAGAAAGGAGTCTCAATTCTGCTTTACGCTTCTCAACTGCTAAGAATAATGCCAACATAGCCGTACAAAGTAGGAACCAAGGAGACAAAACAACATGAGTAGCGACAGCACCAGCATAAGCTCTTAAAATAAAGCCACTAGCAATTACGCCTAAATCCAAAAACAACATTTGCTTTAATTTCAAGTTGTAGGAAATCTGCAAAAAAACATAAGCAGTAAGCGTTGTACCTAGACCTATTGAACTTAGCCAACCGATGCTAAGAGCACCAATGAGTAAGACAGTTGACATAGTGATCGCTACGGGAATGGTAACTAATTTCGCCGCAATCGGTCGCTGACATTTAATAGGATGGAGACGATCAGCTTCTACGTCAATAATGTCATTAGCTAGATAGAAACTGCTTGAAACGCTGCAAAATAAGGTGAAAGCTAGTAGACTGCCTAAAAGAGATGACCAGTTAATGCTAAAGCCATATAGAGGAGCTGCAAAAACGATTAAGTTTTTTGTCCACTGACGTGGTCGTAACGCAGATATATATGGAGACATCTCAATCAGAATATTTAAAGAAATCTTAACTTGGAGGGGTTAATTCAGTGACTTTCATCGTATCTTTAGCGATCGCGTATTTTAAACCACATGCCGAACAGGTTATTACTAGTTCTTTCGCAGTTACATCAATGGGAAAACGCATGAGTAATTGACCACAGCGACAGACACATCCTACTGACTTAGCAGGGTGTCCGATCGCTAAATGAAACTCAGGAACAGACTTGGTAACGAGGGAACCCATGCCAATCATGGCAAAGCGTCCTATGGTGAGATCGTTTCCAATTGTGCAGCCTGCCCCAATTGTTGCCCCTGCTTGTACAAGAGTTGGGAGTGTGTGTTCATCAGGATCGGAAGGACGAAGATGCTTAAGATCGCTGGTGGTTGCTCTCGGAAAGCGATCATTGGTGAAGATAGTACCTGCACTGATCATCACTCCATCTTCAATGGTGACAGCATTGCAAATATATACAAAGGCATTGATCTTGACGCGATCGCCAATCTTCACACCATAGGCTATATATGTCTTTTCGCCAACAATACATTCTTCACCAATTTGCGTCGAATGACGAATATGCACGTTATCCCAAATGGAACTACCTTCGCCAATGCTAACGTTTTCTTCAATGATTGCTGAAGGATGGATACGAACTGTCATAGGTTTATCCTGTCGAAGCATTCATTTTGGTTGCCCCAAAATGAATGCTAAAGATCTGTATTGAGGTGAATTGTTACACTGTTAAAGCCTCAGCTTCGCGAATTGGCACTACATGGTTATTTTTATAGGCGATCAGAGTCCAACTAGTCTGTCTCATGGCGGCATAGGCAGATTCGATCGCTTCTACAGAAGCAAGCCCATCTTCGGCAGTGATGAGCAATGCTTCTTGACCATTGATCGCCTTAGCGAAGTTCTCAATCTGACTACGAAATGCTTGTACTTTGTTATAACCTTTACCAAATACCACCCAATCAGAACTAGAAGCTTGACGATATTTAGACTCTTTCCAGCCTACCGAGATTGTCCCTTGAGAGCCATAGATCCGAATATAGCTATCTAACTCTTTGTTAATACTCCAAGAAAGGTCAATGTTACCGCGTACACCACTGGCACTCTTTACGAAAATTTGTACTGTATCTTCTACTTCCAATCCTTGAATGCGTTTGCCTTCAACGACTTGGATTTCGGCTAGCGAGCCGAGAAAATATCGCATAATATCAACGGAATGCGTACCATTGTCAATTAGAACTCCACCACCACTAATTTGGGGTTGTGAGTTCCATCGCTTGCTCATATCAACACGACCTGTAAAGGCATTCTCAAATAGTACAATCTCACCGAGAATGCCTGACGAAACAATTTGCTTCGCATGAATTACATCTTCCACATAGCGGAACTTTGATGCCATTGTCAAGATTACTGCTGACTGTTTTGCAGTTTCAATCATTAACTTGGCACTTGCTGAATTGATGCTAAGTGGCTTTTCGCAGAGCACATGAATTTTATGCTCTAACAAATATCGACAAACTTCTAAGTGGGTAATTGGTGGGGTGCAAACGATCGCCGCATCAATCTCAACACCATCGATCATCTCTTCAGGCGAGGAGAAACTTTGGCATCCTAAGCGATCGGCTAAAGCTTTTGCTCTACCTACATCAATGTCAGCAACTCCTACTAGTTGAGCAATTTCAGTACTTTCAAATGCTTGAATATAAGATTGAGCGATCGCTCCAGCGCCCACTAAACCAAATTTCAATTTTGTAGATGACATGATTAGTTCCTCTTGATCTTTTGATTAGTTTAAAAAACATAAAAAATCAAGTTGAGGTGGTGGATAAATTGCATCACCTCAACTTGGACTTAATTAACTTTCAGTTGATCGACAGCTTCGTGAATAGCGGCAGCGATGAAATCGATATGTTCATCGGTATAACGCTCGTTCCAAGGCAATACCAAGACAGCTTCCAATCCAGCATAGGTATTAGGAAAGCGCGCAGCATCATAATCTACAGCCTCAGGTCTAGCTAAAGTAAATGGAAATCGAGAATTGCCAAACGTGCGTTGCTTTTGGAAGATTTCACACATGAACGCTGGTTTCTGAATGTAGCGTGGCGCGGAGAAAATTCCTTTTGCTTTCAAGTTCTTCGCTAAGCCAACGGCTCCATCAACAATTTTTTGACTATCCACACTCAAGCAATACTTCCAGTAAACATGTGTGTTTCTAGGATCGATCAAAGGGGGAGAAATACCATCTAAACCTTGCAACTTAGCGGTCAATTTGTCAGCAGCAACTTGACGGCTATTGACGATTTCTTCGAGTTTTCCGAGTTGGGCTACTGCTACTGCTCCTTGTAGCTCACACATACGACCATTGAGTGCTAGGAAGTAATGATCGGGTTGGGGATCGCCATATCCCCATGCTTTATTGATAAATAGAAACATCCGACGAGCAAAAGCTTCGTCATTAGTCGTTACAATTCCACCTTCGCCAGTAGTAATATGTTTACCCTGTTGCAAACTAAAGCAGCCAATGGAGCCGAGCGCTCCAACTTTGACTCCATTGTGTGAGGCAAGAAATGACTGAGCACAATCTTCAATGATGGGAATACCGCGTGATGTGGCTAGCTCAACAATCTCAGTCATATTGCAAGGATTGCCAAATAAATGCGTGACGATAATTGCTTTAGTGCGATCGCTTAGACAAGCTTTAATTGATTCCGCAGTGACATTCCAAGTTTTGGGATCGACATCTGCAAATACGGGGATTGCCCCTTGATAAAGAATGGGAGTTAAAGCTCCCATATCAGTAATGGAAGTCGTAATAATTTCATCACCTGGTTCGGGATCGATCGCCGCGATCGCCGTATGAATTGCTCCTGAGCCTGAAGAGCAAGCATAAGCGTATTTGACACCAATCATTTCAGCAAACTGGTTTTCAAGAGCTTTAACAAAGCTACCTTTTGTGCTGGTCAACGTACCACTGTGAATTGCCTCAGAAAGTAGCTTGATCTCTTCTTCTCCTAGCGTGCGTCCTGAGGAGTCTTGATCTGATGGAAGTTGGATAGGCTTGACGAGAGTTGATGTAGATTCAGACATAGTGATTAATAATCCTTAAAAAGTTTTTGCTTAAGCTTACTTTTTTATACGCTTTTTAAAAATTTATAAAATGGTTAAAAAAGTATATAAACTATTGAATACTGGATGTTTAAAATCCAGATAAGTCTTAACTAATTACGTTCAAGACTCAACATCCGTAACGTTCTGGGTGTTGTTGAGAATATTCGTACCAAGATGGAAAATCTCTTCAAAGTAGTTTTTGCTTTGCATCGACAAAACACCCAAACTAAATAACTGAATAGACAGAATCAGCGTGATTCCACCAATAAAAAAGGTGTGTGGAGCCTGATTATATGCCATAGCAATAGCATCAGTGAAATCTGGAAATTGCTGATGCATCGCCAGTTCTTGATAATTTGCCCAAGATCGAACTACTGCATAAAAATCTGCATAAACTGAAAGCAAGAATAATACTAAGCTAGGAATCAAGAAAAATATTACAGGTCTAAACAAGAATCCAGATAGAAGAACAGCTAGTGTCTGTCGCGCAATCTTCATACTAGAGGCTCGTTTTACCTCTTTAGATTTTTGGGGCAACCAACAAAGATGTGCAGGTATTTCTTCAACCCTAGCTCCAAGCAATCTCGCTTTATGGATAATCTCTGGATTAATCTCCATTCCCTTTGAACGAAGATTAAGTTTTTTTAAAAATTTAGCATCGTAGACCCTGACCATACCTGTCAAGGTTGCCAAGCTACGCTTATCGGTAAAAGATAGAAATCGATTTGCCCAAATACTTAGAGTCTTTCTTAGCCACGGTACGTTGGAAATAGAGCCTCCACGCATGTATGGCGAAGCAACAACAATTCTGGCTTGAGTCTTAACAATCCGATGCAGCATCTGACCGATATGATCGGCTGAGTAGCTCAAGTCAAGATCCACAACAACTATGAAGTCACCTTGGCAATACTTAAAGCCATACCTTAATGCTTGTCCGAGTCCAAAATTAGTACGATGATGAAGAACTAAGATGTTATCTCGACCCTTAGCAAACGCCAGAGCTTGCCTGTAGGTGTCGTCTCTACTTCCATCATTAACAATAATCATCTCCCATTGGTAATCATCTTCTAGGGAGTGCATGTAATTGCAGAGAATATCTAGATTACTCTCGATAATTGCTGATTCGTTATATGCTGGAACAACTAATGAAACTAGTGGTTTAGCAGGCTGATCGTTAAAACCTTCTAGACCATCAAGACATTTCGATTCACTTTGATTAGTATGTAAACCAGAGGAAGAATTAGTTTTAAATTCTAATGCTGTAGAGGAAGCCATTATTTCACACTCGGACAATCTATCTTGGTTAATTTCACTTACTGTGGATTAATCTATCCTGCACATGGATGGAGAAAACTCATAAACTAACTTACTAGGTAGTTTTATGTATGCCTTTGATTTTGCTCTCAATTTTATAAATAAACCTTGTGTTTATATGATTACTAAAAAATTGAGGAAAATCAAGATGATAAAGTTATAGACAAGTTATACATAAGTTATACGTTTATATGTACATAAGTCATACATTCAAATATTTACTGGTTAAACTTAGCTTTGATTAATGGTTTGCATAACAAAGACCTCATCAAAATCAAAACAGTTAAAGACAGATATTTTCATAGTTTTGGGGTCTTGACTGATTATCTCTGTTACAAGACTAATTAAGCCAAAAAGAACATATAGAAATCCTAAATGAGTCATGAGAAACAGAAGCTTATAACAAGGGGATTAAGCCCCTAGCCTTTCTCACAAATGATTTAGGATCACTATATAGAAATCCTAAATTATTTGTAGTTTTCTAAGTTTTTGGAAAAACTGAGCCAAAGGGTGCATCTTCCACGAGCTATTTAGGGTTGCCATAAAGCAGATTGAAACGACGATTATCCTATGGTGCTTTGTGATTTTGGTCACTCATAATCGTTATAGCGATCGCCCATTTTATGAGATAAGGATCGCTAGTTTGGGACATATCAGGTCACAGGAAAAATTAGTAAATAGGTGCATAATCTTTAAGATAGGTTAAGCAAGGGGGTAATACTATGACTCCTATACAACTTGAGAGAATCCAAAAGACGGTATCTGATGAGCAATTTCATCTCTTTTTTCATCTGAGTAAAATGCGTCATTGGTTTGGCGAACTATATTTAGAATTCATTTTATCCCAAGAGCAAATCGAATATATTTATCATTCGGAAACAAATATTTGCCACCTGAAAAAGCAAGAGCTTGACAAGCGATCGCATTACTTTATGAGATAGAATCAGCATTTTACCACTATGATTTCTTGTGTAAAAGGTTTTGCTTTATGTCGTTTCTAAAATTTCATTTATAAATTTGATTGCTGATTGATGAATTTCTTGTCTCTCATTTTCTGCTTTTTTATCATAAGCATTAACCATGAGTGAGACTCTTCCATTTTCAGTAAAGCTTTCGCGATGTTTATCGACAAAGTTCCAATATAAATAGTTAAATGGACAAGCAGTTTCGCCTGTTTTTTCCTTCACATTGTATTTGCACTGCGAGCAAGAGTTGCTCATCTTATTGATATAGTTACCACCCGAAACATAAGGCTTAGATGCTAATATGCCCCCGTCCGCAAAGGTAGACATTCCTAGCACATTAGGCAGTTCAACCCATTCATAGGCATCGACATAGGCGAGCCAAAACCAGCGATTTAGATGGCGTGGATCGGTATTGATGAGATTACTGAAATTGCTTAAGACCATCAAGCGTTGAATGTGATGTGAATAGCCGTAATTTAAAACTTGGGTGATGGCATCTTTGAGACATAACAAATCTGTGTTTGCATCCCAATACAACTGGGGCAGCTTATTATCAAATCCAAAATAATTACTTTCGCGGACATCTGGCATTTTTGCTTCATAATAAACGCGAATATACTCCCTCCATCCGAGAATCTGACGTACAAATCCTTCAACGGAATTCAGAGGAGCTAAATTTTTTTTATAGGCAGCGATCGCCATTTCACAGATCTCCTGTGGTAAAAGCAATCCATTATTGAGATATATAGATAGCACTGAGTGAAATAGAAATGGTTCGCCTACTTTGATGGCATCTTCGTAAGCTCCAAATCTGGATAAGCGGGTTTCAATAAATTGTTGGGCTAGTTCTAGGGCGCGATCGCGGGTTACAGCATAAATAAATTTATCTAACTTTCCAAATGTATTAGGTAGATATTTTTGGACTAGTTCAATTACTTCTTGAGTAATGGGATCGGGTTTAATTTCTGGAATTTGTGGAATTATTGTCTGTTTCGGTAACGCCTTGCGGTTCTCTTTGTCGTAGTTCCAATTACCACCAACTGGTTTACCTTCTTGCATCAGATAGCCAGTCTGTTTGCGTAATTCTCGATAAAAAGTTTCTAGGCGATAACCTTTTTTGATTTTAGGTTTAAATTTCTCAGCATCAGCAATGAAAAATTGATTAGGTAAAGCCTTAATGCGATTACCAAACTCATTTGCTAGCGTTGCCATCTGCGATCGCGTATCCCATTCAGAAGGCTGCATATAGGTTAACTCTATATTTGGATAACATGCGAGGAATTCCGCTAAAGCATCAGCATAAAATTCTTCGGTGAAAAGATTAAAAACGAGAAAACCCTTCTGATAACAGTTAATTGCAAAGTGCCGTTGAGCACTCAGCATATAAACTAGTTTCTGTTTATGATGCGGGATGGCTGTCGCGTAGGCTAGAGATTCGACAAAGATTAAAAGTGGCTTACGATCGAGTAACTCTTTAGGAAAAGTAGCAAGATTTAGTTGGTCATGGAGTATAAATAAAGCGCGATCGCTACTTGTTAACTGTTTTTCTAGCCTTGATGAGATCTGGTAATTATCAATCTGTGAAAGAAATTCTCGAGCAGTCTCTAACCATGTATTTATATCTTGGTTTTGCATTTCGCTCAGATACCCTGACTTACCTTTCTACCCTAGCAATAATCCTTATAATCCTTTCTCCACATATATTTTTGTCCATTTCCTTACATATCCCGACCCACTCCCAAAATATCTTTGACCTCCCGATGCTTATATCCTTCGAGATACATTTGTACTGACATAGCTCACTTTAATTCTCTTGCCTTTCGATTTACCTCTATAAATTCTTGCAGATATTTTGGTATTTCCATTTACTCTAAATAATATTTTCCCAATTTCCACTTTCTCACAACTCATTTAGGGTAGCTATACTATCCCAGCAATAAGTACTTGTGCAAAAAATTACCCAAACCCGTAAAGTTGCGCCCCAGCGGGGTGCAACTTTACGGGTTTGGATGTGTAATTAATTATGTACATATACTCAATAACCAGATGGTCTATGTCTTGTAGGTCTATCTCTGGCATTTGGCTATTTTGAATGCGCTTCATTAAAAATACCCTATCTCATATTTAACCTACTGAATGTAGGTTATAAATACTGCACCGCCCTCGGCACGAGCGGTGCAGCTTTCAAGGTATTATGATTAACTGATGTTACGTAGAACAAAGATCGTCATAATGTTTCTATGTCATCTTAAGAGAGGATTTGGAGACCAAATCCCTACATATTTGTAAAGGTAGGAGCTTGGATACCAAGCCCCAACCTCAGCTTACCTATTGAAATGAATTACGATTGCTAGCAAGAAGTCATTCAAGCCACCTTCGACGCACTATTTTTAGAGCTATAATCTGCAATATATGTTCTAGTTTTCATCACTATTGCAAGCAATTGACACAAGCCATGATCCCATCATCACAAATTCCCGCTACTGTCCTTACAGGCTTCCTTGGCGCAGGTAAAACTACATTACTTAATCACATCCTAACGGCTGAGCATGGCAAGAAAGTTGCCGTGATAGTTAATGAGTTTGGCGAAGTGGGTATCGATCAGCAACTGGTAATTGGTGCAGACGAAGAAATTTTTGAGATGAATAATGGTTGCATTTGCTGCACTGTTCGGGGCGATCTAATTCGGATTATCGGTAACTTGATGCGCCGTCGTAATAAATTCGATCATCTTTTGATTGAAACTACAGGTTTAGCCGATCCCGGTCCTGTGATTCAAACTTTTTTTATGGATGAAGATATTCATAAACAAGTAGAGCTTGATGCTGTCGTGACTGTGGTTGATGCCAAGCATGTTCAACAACATTGGGGCGATCGCGAGGTTCTCGAACAAATCGGATTTGCCGATGTGATTTTGCTGAATAAAACTGATTTAGTTACTGAAGATGAGTTAGTGGAACTAGAAGCTAAAATCAAGCATTTAAACGTTTTGGCAAGAGTCGATCGCGTCCAATTAAACCAAACTAATACCGAGAATATTGAGGACAGCATCAATAAAGTTCTTAATGTCGGTGGCTTTGACCTAAATCGCATTCTTGAGAAGAATCCAGAATTCCTCGCGGCTCAAGTCAAAGATGAGCATGACCACGACCATCACGACCACGATCATCATGAGCATGAACATCACGAACATCATCACCATATCCATGATGAGGAAGTTGGCTCTGTCAGTATTCTAGAAACAGGTGTGGTTAATCCTTACAAGTTCCAAGCATGGATTAGCGAACTATTGAAAACTCACGGTCAAGACATTTTCCGTTCTAAGGGAATTATAAATCTTTCTGGTTCTGAGGAGCGCTTGGTATTTCAAGGTGTACATATGCAGTTTGACGCAACTCGCGATCGCCCTTGGAAAGACAATGAACTCCGCAAGAATCAATTAGTCTTTATTGGCAGACATTTGGAGAGCGAGAAGCTCCGTGAAGGCTTTGTAGGTTGCTTGGTCTAAGCAATATTTAGCGATCGCGTACTGATTTTGGTTAGGGCTGAATTAATAGGCGATCGCTACGTTGTAGAATTTCAAAAGTATAGTTTTCTTCGAGGCAGATCTGGGGTAATTTTGCTAAGGCATCAGCGAGGAAAATTGGCATTTGTTGTTGCCTTTTTAGAAATTCCTGAAATAAATCAGCCCGATATAGAAAGGCACTGGTCAAAAAATCGTAGAAAATCTAAACGCAATCTAAATACACTAACCTAGACTGCCAAAAATTAGGTTTAATATTGTAACCAATAAATTTCAAAAGCTCTATGAATATACGCATTGGCAACGGTTATGACCTCCACCGACTGGTTAAGGATCGCCGCCTTATTCTTGGGGGCATAGAAATCCCTTGCGAAAAAGGACTGTTGGGACATAGCGATGCTGATGTGTTAACCCATGCAATTATGGATGCGATGTTAGGGGCGCTTGCCCTTGGCGATATTGGACATTATTTCCCCCCATCAGATCCTAAATGGGCTGGAGCCGATAGCATCATGCTCTTGCAGCAGGTGCAGGATTTGATTTTGGCGCAGGGTTGGCGCGTAAATAATCTCGATGCGATGGTCATTGCTGAAGCTCCAAAGCTCAAGCCCCACATTAAAGATATGCGCGATCGCCTATCACAAGCGATGAATTTACCGATCGATTGTGTCAGCGTCAAGGCGACCACCAATGAGGGTGTGGACGCAATTGGGCAGAAAGAAGCGATCGCCGTTCATGCAGTAGTTTTATTAGTTAAATAGTCAAACATAGCAGTAGCCAGTTATGTCAGGATAAAAACAAAACCTAGAAGATAGTTACGGCGCGAAGCACCGCAACTATCTTCTGGGTTTTATGTCTTAACTTATTTGGCTATAGCTATACTGTCAAATACTATAGATGGAAATTTATACCGCCTGTAGTATAAGAATTTGAGTTATAGCGCTTTGCGCTCTAAGTATTTTTAGCAGAGAGTAGGAAAAGGCGATCGTGAAGAGAAGTTTGCAGAAACGAACTAAAGTTAAAAAATGGAAAGCAGTTGTATTACTGCTACTCATCGGCATGTGTTCGCTGCTGCTTTGGGGTTGCTCGATCAAATCAGATGTGCTAGCAAATCGTTTAGTAGTCCCGCTTGAGAGTGATATCAAAACCTTTAATCCAGTTCTAGTCCAAGATGCCTATAGCGGTATTGCGATCGGCTATACCCTCACTGGATTGATTACTGAAAATGCAATTACGTCAGAAGTAGAACCAGAATTAGCTGAAAAATGGGAATTTCAACAGGACGGTAAACAGCTTATTTTTACCATGCGTCCCGATTTGAAATGGTCAGATGGTCAACCCCTCACCGTTGATGATGTTTTATTTACCTATCAAGACATCATCTTTAATGAAAAGATTCCCACAGGCAGTCGAGACGTATTGCGAGTTGGCAAATCTCAGACCCTGCCTAAGGTTGAAAAGTTAGACGATCGCCGTATTTCCTTTCTTCTCAACGAACCCTTTGCACCCGCCTTAAAGACATTGGGCGGAACGAGCATTTTACCAAAACATATTTTTGAACCAACCATCAAGCAAGATCCGCAAGCTACCGATCAAAAATTAAAGTTTTTAGAAACTTGGACTCTCGGTACTCCAGTCAGCCAACTGGTCGGCAGTGGACCTTATATCATTCAAGAATATCGTCCTTCAGAAAGGTTAATTTATAAACCCAATCCTTACTATTGGAAAAAGGGAAGACCCTATATAGAAAAATTTGTGATGCAGATTCTGGAATCACCAGATACAGCCTTATTACGGTTCCGTTCGGGCGATCTGGATATGTATCGTTTGAGAGGAGAAGATTACCAACTACTGAAGCGGTTTGAAAAACGAGATCGTTACAAAATTTATAATGCTGGTCCATCAACAGGTCAGGCATTCATCATGTTCAACTTGAATAAGGGCAGAGATCCTAAAACTAATGAGCCATTTGTCGATCCAGTAAAATCGAAATGGTTTAACGACGTTAACTTTCGGCGGGCAGTAGCCTATGCCCTTAACCGCGAAGCCATGATTACCAACCTATCAAGAGGATTAGCACAAGCCCAAAATTCACCAATTTCTGTCCCTAGTCCTTATTTCTTGCCTCCCGAAAAAGGACTTAAGGTCTATGACTATCAACCTGAAAAATCGAAAGAAATTCTATTACAAGCTGGATATAAATATAATTCTGAGAATCAATTACTAGACTCTCAAGGAAATCCTGTTCGTTTTACCTTACTTACTCCTGCGGGCGGTAGAGTTCTATTAGGAGCGCAAATTAAAGATAATTTAGAAAAAATAGGCATGAAAATTGACTTCAATCCTGTTGATTTTCGGATTATCTCCGATAAGCTCGATAATTCCAAACAATGGGATGCAACTATTCTTGGGTTTACTGGAGGTGCGGAGCCAAATAGTGCGATTAATCTCTGGGCAACCGATGGCGATTCGCATTTATTCAATAAGGGACCAGTTGGTGATGAAAAACCTTTTGTTGGTCGAGAAGTGGCTGATTGGGAGAAAAAAATCCATGACCTGATGATTCAGGGGGCACAAGAACTGGATGAAACTAAGCGTAAAGCCATCTATGCTGAATATCAACAATTAGTTCAAGATCAATTACCACTAATTCATCTCACAGTTTCCCTTTATTTAGTCGCCGTTCGCGATCGCGTTGAGAATGTTCAAGTATCCGCACTTGCGGGTAGCACAGGTGTAACAGGCGCATTATGGAACTTGGAACAATTAAAGTTGAAGTCATAACACTATGACAGTCGGTGCAAATTACACCCCATTCTAATCGCTAGAACATGGAAAATCCACCATTAGAAAAGCTCTTTTACTCTAGTCTTGTAACCGAACATATCGTGCCAAAAGGTAGAGATTTTGCGTTTAAAAGATGGCATAACAATTTAATTAATTTTGCAAAACAGTATGATGGCTTCCTACGCTGCGATTTATGTCCTCCTCTAAGGTGTAAAGATCGAGTTGTAAAGTGGCATTACATTATCCATTTTGATTCGCCTGAACATCTTCATGAATGGATTGAATCAGCCGATCGCAAGCGGTTGTTAGAAACTGGGCAAGATATCTTTAATGCTTATCGATTTAAGTCCTTTACCACAGGACTAGAAGGTTGGTTTTCCCAACAATCAGGCTCTTCAGAAAATAAGGGGCTAGGACCACCACGGTGGAAACAGATATTGTCAGTGGTATTAGGACTTTATCCTGTAGTCATGATTCAAGCAATTGTATTTTCACTACTGGGAATTATGCAATCTTGGTCTCTTGCAGGTTCCATGATTATCAATAACTTGATTACCTCTACGATCTTAAGTTTAGTAGTGATGCCATTTATATCGCAACGACTAAGTTTCTGGCTGCAACCAGCCTATTTACCCATATCACCTAAAACAAATTTACTGGGCGGAATTATTGTAGTTTCGCTTTTAGGCACAATGGTAATTCTCTTTGGTTGGATTTTAGCGATCGCTAAATGAACTTTTGCCTTTAAGGACTCTCTTCTGCGATCGCTTTTTCTTCTTCATTTTGAGGCAATAACCAACTGAGCAAAATTGCCGTCATCCCACCAGTTGAGATGGAAGAGCCGAATAGATTCTGAAATAAAGGAGGTTTATTCGCAAAGACTTCAGGTACAAATACTACTCCTAGCCCTAAACCAAGGGATACAGCAACGACGATCATGGAACGACGATCTATCCCTGCTGATACAACAATATTTAAACCAGCCACCGCGATCGAGCCAAACATCACTAAAGTTGCTCCACCTAATACAGGCTGAGGAATAGTTTGGAATAATCCGCCTACAATAGGGAGCAATCCCAAAATAACGAAGATTCCTGCGACATAAAATCCTACATAACGGCTACCAACTCCAGTCATTTGAATGACTCCATTGTTTTGACTAAAGGTTGTGGTTGGGAACGTATTTAAGACCGCCGCAATTAAAGAGTTGATGCCATCTCCTAAAACGCCTCCTTTGATACGTCGAAGGTAGACCCCGCCGCTAACTGGTTCTCCAGATATCGAAGAGGTTGCAGTCAAATCTCCAACTGTTTCGATTGCAGTCAATAAATATATGAGAACAAATGGTAAGAAAGCCGTGAAATCAAAACTTATACCATATCGAAAAGGAATGGGTAATCTAAACAATGGCAGTTGACTTAGGGAACTGAAATTAATAATCCCAAGGCAAAGAGAACCGACAAAACCTATTGTCAAACCGATCGCGATCGCACCCATTCTCACAAAGCGATTCTTTGCCAGCGTTAGCATTATCACCGTTAAAAGAACAGTTCCTCCGAGAGCTAAGTTTTGGATACTGCCAAATGAGCCATCATTTTTTTCTAGAGCTGCTACTCCACCTGCCAAACTAATGATTCCAGTTTTAATTAAGCCCAAACCAATAATCATCACAACAGTACCAGATACTACAGGCGTAACAATCTTGTCTAGCAAATGCAAAAAACGACTCAAAATAATTTCAATAAAAGCCCCAAATAAGCAAACTCCAAAAATAAGTCCTAATGCCTGTTGTGGTGAACTACCTCCTTGCAATGCTACAGTTCCTACTCCTAGGATCGGACCTAAAAAGGCAAAACTAGTCCCCTGTAAGCTCAACATACCTGAACCAATAGGTCCAAATTTTTTACATTGCAGATAAGTGCCAATTCCAGACACAAAGAGCGACATACTAATCAAATAACTGGTGTTTGTAGCATCTAGCCCTAAACTACTACAAATAATTATCGGGGGTGTAATAATCCCCACGAAAGCAGCAAGAACATGTTGAAATGCTACAAAAATGGATTCTATGACAGGAGGTTTATCATCTAAACTATAAATTAATCCTGATTTAATTATTTCTGATGTTTTATTAGGCGCAATATTCGTATCTTTGGACAAATCTTTATCTGGTTGCATAGTTAATTATAATGAGATTGTTTTGCATACTGTATACATCGCTTCCACAATAATTCCGCTAGTACCAATACAAAAACAAAAGCAAAAGCGGTAAAATCCTTGCAATACAAGGATTTTACCGCTTTTGCTTTTAAGCTTACAAAACTAGAACATTCGTAAGCCTAATCTACGGAGGAAATGAATTGATTCGTGCCAAAGATATTCTGGGGTGAACCCAAAAACTACTTTTGCAACGACAAGACTAATCACCACAATTACAAATGGAACTAAAAATACTCGTGCCACCTCTTTTAAAGTAGCGAATATTACCATTGAAGCTACAATTGCTGCTACCAGTAAAAGCCAGTCAGTAAGACGTTCTGACATAATGCTATCCATATCTATTATTCACCCCCAATAGCTTTCATTTTGGCAGTGATTTTTTCGACAATTGATTCTGATGACGGTGCTAAAGGTGACTTGTCCTTTGCCATTTGCATTCCCGATGTTACCTTAGCTCCAATTTCTTCAGAAGTAGGAATAAATAACTGTTTGTTTTTTAAAAATAGTTGCTTCTTTTGTGAAGGAGTAAGAGTTGTGAAGATATCTTTTTTAGGAATTGCTTTGAAAACAGTACTTAGTTTGCTTTTCTGAGCTGGAGTCAATGTCACAGCCTTAAACGCTTTCCGAAAACTAGTTCCAGATGCAACTTTAGTAGCAAACTCTGCTTGTTGTTCTGGAGTTAATACGCTCTCAATTTGAGGCAAGATCTGAGTTTCTAACTGCTTCAGCAGATCTACTGACTCATCTGTAGTTTTCTTTGCTGCAACCTCTGTTGGTGCAGTTTCGGTAGCTAATGGCTCTGTTATTTCAGTGGCTACAGGCTCTGTTACTTCAGTAGTTACAGGTTCTGCTACTTCAGTGACTACAGGCTCAGTTATTTCAGTTTCGACTAAAGGTTCCGTAATTTCTGCTGCTAACAATGCTGATACAGGCAAAGATAACGCCTGCACTTGAGCTACGTTGCTAAAGAGTAAACCCAAAACAATCACTACACTGGCAAAAATAGATAGTAAAAGCTGTTTCATTTTATTTTCCTTATATGATCAAAATTAAAATTTAGAATAAATAGTGGTTTTTACTAATTTTCCTAAACTTAAGATGCTAGTTTCCGCCCATGTTCAACGTAAGCGGCGATCGCTAAAATTGAAATTACAACCAAAGGTATAGATAAGCTCCACCAAGATTCTGAAACTAGGACAAAACAGGCAGCGAGTAAACCACCAAGTGCAAAGCCAACTATTGTTGGCACAAATCTACCAATACGCTCTAGAGATTCCTCAGCTTCTTTTTTTGTCGTTTCATCTTGAACTTTCGATAACTTCGCAATACAAAGTTGCACAACATCAATGGTTAGTTGTGTAGTATTCCCAGTCATAACCGTAGTGGGGATATAGCTTTTAAATACTCCTTTTGCTTCCTTCATCAAGGCATTTTGAATTGCCATCGCAATTACTCCAGAAATGCCAATTGGCAAAATCAAATCTTCTTGCACATCAAGGATGAGTGCAGGGCAGAGGGACGTACCAAGGGAGAGAAAAACAGCAAGGGCGATCGCTTCAGCAGTAAGCAATACTCCAAACACACACCATTGCTGACGACGAGAAAAACGAGCTAGCAAAGAAGTTAATGCTACCGTTACGATAAATGTTGGAAGCATCAACAAACGGGTGATAGTTGTTTCGGCATCATCACTAACAAAAGAAGATCCTGCTAATGCAATGTTTCCAGTCACATGGGCAGTAAACAATCCAAATAAAATAATGAATGCTGAAGTATCAACAAAACCTGCTACCCAACTTAATAAGAATCCTGCTGGACCATCACTTATTAAATAAGCACTAAGATTAAACTTTGAGGGAGATCGTGGAATTGCAGAAGTCATTCTGTTCACTTGAATCAGATCTAAAAGATAGATTATTGAGGGCATAAACCTTAAATAAATTTCACGCCTCAAGCACAAATCCGATTGAACGGATGCCTTGAGGTCTAGTTTATTAAGCGTTAGGGGTAGGACTAGATTGACTTCAATTTCTAACGCTTAATATCTTCAATTGTATCTAAGGGCTAACAGTTTCACTCTCAGAAGTCGATTCTACCGCCGAATCAGTTGTAACTTCAGTAGCTTCTTTCTCTTTAACAGTTTCAGATTCTTCAGTCTCAACTTCCTTCGCTTCCTTGGCTTCTAGCTTAGCTGCTTCCTTGGCTTTTTTAGCCTCTAGCTTAGCTGCTTCCTTGGCTTTTTTAGCCTCTAGCTTAGCTGCTTCCTTGGCTTTTTTAGCCTCTAGCTTAGCTGCTTCAGCTTCAGCTTCTTTTGCCTCCTTCAGTTTTTTAGCTTCAAGCTTAGCTGCTGCTTTGGCTTTTTTAGCTTCAAGTTTAGCTGCTGCTTTGGCTTCTGGTGTTTCAGGAGTTTCTGCTGCGGGTTCAACTACTACCGCATCTGCCAAAAGGACAGAAGAAACTACATCTGTGAAAGGCGATCGCATCATTACTGTCGAGCTAGCTGAAGTAGCTTGTGCTTTGCTTGGATTAACCAAAAACAATCCGACCATCAGAATTAATGCCAAACACAAGCTATTGAATCTAACAATTAATTTTTGGCTAGGTAATTTGAAAATATTCTTAAGCATAAAATCACTCTCTACTTTTTTGGGTTACTGAATCCAACTAATAAATCCGAATCTGAAAATGCGATCACAATATTTATCTTTGCTCTTACCTATTAACGTAATTAAACGCTATGGATATGCAACTATTCATCATGTTAGTAAAATTGTTTGGGCAATTAAAAAACTGATAAATCATGATCTATGGAATCTATTACAACAGAGTGCTAGGAAAAAACGGTATTTAAAATTACTTTTTTGACTAGATTA
>CAIJEA010000057.1 GCA_903819605.1 uncultured cyanobacterium
AGGATCAGTGCGATAACCAAGGCGAATCTAGTCAATAAACTGAGCAGATTTGAGAGACAAGTCAGACATGCAGCAATTACCGATCAAACGAATCACAAGAAAAAAATTTAAAAGTCTTGCGAAGCAAGGCTTTTAAATTTTTTTCTTGGTTTGGGTTTGAGCGCAAAGCGCTGTAAGTACTTGTGGCTTGTTGTCGCGCTCGATCATGCCAAACATGACCGCAGATCATGCGCGAATAATTCATGACACTAACATTAATCGACTATACCCGCGATCGTAAAACCTGCAAGCTACCGCCTGCATAGAGTTGGCAGGATTCAATCTTAAATCCAGATTTACTTAAAAGGGCTTTAAGATCGGTTCCAATTAATTTCCATGCAGTGTCGGTTTCAAATAGCCACAAAAAAGTCGCAACAGGCAGCCAAAAGAATGGATTAGTCGGACGATGGAAATCGATAATGATAAATTGTCCATTGGAAGTCAAAACACGATGTACTTCTTGAATAATTTGCTGTAACTGTTCTAAATCCATCTCATGCATAGCTGTGTTGGTAATTATCAGATCAAAAGTGCGATCGCTAAAGGGCATCTTTTCAGCAAATGCTTCCACGTATTTGGCTTGGGGGACATTCTGTCTAGCACGCTTAATCGCGATTGGGGAAGCATCTAGCCCCGTAACGTCTTGAAAATGATTGACTAATTCCTGTGTTGCTTGCCCCGCACCACAGCAGAGATCGAGAACTTTTGACTCAGGATTAATTGTCAAATCCTTTAGAAACAATCTCCGAAATCGTCTCTCGCCACCCACGCTCAGCGCTGCTAATGCTGATACGGTATCGTAAAACCATTGATAGCGATAACTCCAGTCACGTAAGATCGTAGTCATTGGAAAAATTTCATCCATTTTTGTAGTTCATCAGAGAGATTGCAACGTTTTCTGGTGTTCGTGTCAATGCAAGTATGTTTTGTTAATGCCTTTGCGATCGCTTTTCCTTGTTTTTCCTCAAAATACAATTGATATTCAATTTGAAATTCTGTAGGACTTAGTAAGGTTGGCATAAGTGCTATAGCAATGCGATCGCCACAAAACATGGGTTTAAAAAAATCAATGCTTGCGTGGGTAATCGGAACTGCGATCGACTTATCTTGAAAAAACAATTTGAGATTAATTCCCGATGCCGTAAGAGAAGCTTCGTAGGCTTCGTGACAAAGCGACAGTCCATTTGCGAAGTAAACGACTCCTGCTGCATCAGTGTCATGAAAGTAGATTGGGCGATCATACACAAAAGATTTATTCATAATTCCTCCAGCAAAAAAGGCGCAAAGCGCCTCTTTTGTCTATCCCCTTTCCATTACTTGCGCCATACGATTAATTTGAACCATTAGCTTATCAAATGCATCAAAGGTAAGAGACTGAGGCCCGTCAGATAAAGCCTTCTTAGGGTTAGGATGGACTTCAATCATTAGAGAATCTACACCCGCAGCAATTGAGGCTAAACTCATTGATGGCACGTATTCCGACCAACCAGTACCATGACTCGGATCGATCATGATTGGTAGATGGGTGAGCTTGCGTAATACAGGAATCGCTGCCAAGTCTAAAGTGTTCCGCGTATATTCGCGATCGAATGTCCTAATACCACGTTCGCAAAGGATTACATTAGGGTTTCCTTCAGCCAAAATATATTCCGCCGCCATCAGCCAATCATCAATTGTAGCCGCCAAACCACGCTTAAGGAGAACTGGCTTATTCTGTTTGCCCACCTGTTTCAGTAGAGAGAAGTTCTGCATATTTCTCGCTCCAATTTGTAGCACATCTGCAACCTCGGCAATTTTGTCAATATCAGCAGTATCCATTACTTCTGTGATAATTCCTAAACCACTTGCCTTTCGAGCTGCCGCTAATAGAGATAAAGCACTCTCGCCATGCCCCTGAAAAGCATAGGGAGAAGTACGCGGTTTATAAGCTCCACCGCGTAGAAACTGTGCGCCAGACGCTTTCACTCGCATCGCTGTTTCTACGATCATTGCTTCATTCTCAACGGAGCAAGGTCCAGCAACGACTACTAAGGGCTGATTCTCTCCGATTGCTACGTCACCATTGAGCGTAGGTATAATCACTACACTCGATTCATTTTGGCGGTACTGGCGACTAGCACGTTTAAAAGGTCTTTCTACTCGTAAAACGGTCTCTATCCAAAGGCTTAATTCTTCAATGCGATGAACATCTAGATTAGCCGTCTCACCAACCAGACCCAACACAACTTTGTGCTTGCCAACAATTCTTTCAGGAGACAATCCCCAACTAGATAATTCTTCACATATCCGCTCAATTTCTTCTGCGGGTGTACCAATCTTAGTTACTACAATCACGGTTAGTCTCCTCTATATATTTATAGTTATCTATTGATGTTACGTAAAGCCCTCATCCCCTTATCCCACAGGAGAAGGGGAGTGAAACCCATATTATTTTCTTGTTCCCTTCACCTGTGGGATAAGGGGCTAGGGGTGAAGGCTTTACAAACTTCCACGTAACATCAGTTATCTACTTATATTCTATACAGCAATTATTGATAGAAATGTTACTTTGCATTGTTTCAGTCTTAAGAGATATAATAGTTCCACTTACATTAACCATGCTGCTAAAGAAGTAATATAGCAATCCGAAATGATTTATAGATTTTTAA
>CAIJEA010000058.1 GCA_903819605.1 uncultured cyanobacterium
TCCTAACATAACTGGCTACTTCTATAATTCCAGAATTAATTTTTAATTACAGAGCTTTGCGCTGACTTAAAACCCAGAAATATTTTTGAAAGCGGCGCAAAGCGCCGCTTTCAAAAATATTTCTGTAATACTCAAAGCCTCAATAGGCTGGATTGTTAACACAACTGTAAAAAAGTTCAAACAAGAAACTATCCATCATGATGTACATCACAATTTAGCTTTATATATTGACAACTATGATCGGCGAAATGGCTCAAACTTGATAAATATGATGGTGTTGAGCAGAGCCTTCATAAAATAAAATTAGCGATCGCCAATATTTACAGTATTTACAAGAGTATGAGACGTAACATAGCAAACCACATTAGTAATTGACTGATGTAGTGCTAGCAATATTTCAGCTCGATTTGTATCTATATGATCCAGATCTAAGCCTACACATTCATGCAAACTCAGTTTTGTAAATCTTTTCTGTAACCATCTAAGCTCAGGAATCTTAGACCTTGTAATTATCAATATTGGTAAATTTGAGAGAATTTCTAAGTCATTAATATTTTCAAGATACTTTAACAAAAGCTTGTCATCCCCATTAATCAGAAATAGATCTGGTTGCCAAATTTTTGATAGTACATCGCATTGAGGTAAATCATCGGCTTCTAGCAAACAATGACCCAGATCTTGGATCAAGTTAATGACTATATCCTCAATATTTTGATTTAAATATAAAAATTTGAGAGATTTAGGAATAGTTGGATAGTAGGGCAAGAAAATACTAAGTTCTGAAGCCTTGATTGGTTTAAGCAAAATTCCATCAGCTTGATGTGAGCTAATTATTAATTCATCCGCATGTTTCATCATAACCATCCGAATATGTTGCGTCAAAGGATCACCTTTAAGCAACGCCAAAACATCCCACCCAGATAACATAGGCAAATCTGGACTCAAAAGAATTAAGCAAGGTTGCAATCGTCTTGCTTTCTCTAATGCTTCAGTTCCTGATCGTGCGATCACTACCTTATATTCCAAATCCAATAATGTAGCTCGCAACCAATCTACTACCTCACTCGAAGTTTCTACAATCAATACCAAACGACTATTGCCAATATCAATTCTCTCTTCAGTTCTCTTATTTTGAGTATCAGAACTATTTTGCTCTGGCGGCAACAAAATCGTAAATTGACTACCTACATCTACTTGCGACACAAAAGTAATATCACCACCATGCAAACGGGCTAAATGTCTCGTAAGTAGCAAACTTGAGCCAGTTCCTTCAAACCGTCGGGTTAACACATTTTCGATCTGTTGAAATTTTTGAAATACCAAACATTGCTTTTCTTCAGGAATACCAATCCCTTGATCCCACACTGTTATTGCCAGCCAGCCTTCCCACCAACGTACTGTAAGACCAATTTGTGGGGACGTATTAGGCAAATCATCAACTAATCCCGATGGCAAAACACTAAATTTAAACGCATTAGACAAAAGATTTACCAACATTTGCTGCAATCTAGTTTCATCAGCAAAAATTGTTTGCACAGTCGGATCGATATCTAGATGAACATCTAACTCCCACCCTTCCTCAAAGTTATAGTTGCGAGAAATTGTAGAATCTTGCTGAACTAATTTACGAACTTGTTGAATACTTTTTTGGCAAATATCTTTTACGGAAACTGTCTCAGAGTAAAGCTCCAATTGTCCTGCCTCGGCTTTAGCGAGATCAAAAATATTATCCACAATTGAGACTAACTGTCTGCCACTTTGATGGATCATTTTTACATAACGGCTTTGGCGATCGTTAAGCTCACCAAAGGTATTGTTACTTAGTAAACTGGCAATCCCAATTATCGAAGTCAATGGCGTTTTTAATTCATGATTAATACAGGTCAAAAACTCATCTTTGAGACGACTGAGTCCTGATAGCTCTTGGGCAAGATTCTTTTGGGATGTAATGTCATAGGCGATCGCCAATTCTAATCCTTGTAGGCTACCTTGTAATGACACGTTAATTACTTGCCAAGTAAAAGATGCACCATCGGTAGTACAAAATTGATGGGTTTCTGGCAGATGTAATGGAATTAACTGTGTAGATTCATCACCATTATTATTTTTAAAACTATCTAAAGTGTGATGAATAGACGGCTCTACGAAAGGCATATCTTTTGTCAACAAACTTTCATGCAAGCTATTGCGCCACGCCGAGTTCATTCCAAGGATCGCACCATTAACATCCCTTACCATGACAGGCAAAGGTAATTGATAAATGAGGGGTAACAACAGGGATATAGCTGTTGGTTTCTGACTCTGCTCAGATTGCACAAGCGATCGCAGTAACTTCGAAGCTTCTAAAATTCCGCTAAATTTTCCATCTCCATCTACTAAAGCCCAAGTTTCTGCTGAATGCTTGTATTGGGAAATTCTTTGCAAAAATTCAGCAATAGTCATCTCCACGGAAATGGCTGGCAATGGTTCTAGATCGATATCTTCTAAAGTACTCGAAGGCGAAACAAACGCACAATTATCCGAATCAGTTTGCCAATTTAACAAACAACGCGCATTAAATATCCCTTGTGGCTGATTTTTTTGATCTAACACCACCACATTAGACCATCCTTTTTTTAGTAGATTTAAAGCTTCAGAAGTTTTGGCAGGCAGACGACAAGTTGCCACCTGAGGCTGTCCATATATTTCTAAAGACTGATTTAAGTTAAAGGAGTCCATACACTAAAACCCTTACGGGTTATTGTTAATTGATTGTGATCAAATCGCTAACAGCCTATAAATTTTTTTGTACAGTACGATCATCAATTTCACATAATTTCGCTATTTAAGTGCGAAAATAAACCTTAAGATAAAAAATATTAAGATAAAAATCTTAATATAGAACCCAAGCAATTCAAACCACCAGTAGCCTGTGCCTGTTTTGACTAACTTACAAGTATGCTGTTTGGTAGCAGAAACTAATGTCAACCAAACAAAATCCAAATTAACTAAGCTTCTACCAGAAGATCGCTACACCGTTACGATTGTTTCGGATTTAGAAGCTCTTGTAAGTTTATTAACGAAACCTCAGGTTGCACAAGACTGTCTAGTTATATTTAAAGATGTAGTTAGAGATATTGAGGCTATTGTCGAACAGCTCAGTATGTTAAACATTTTTATGCCTACCATACTAGTTTTAAAAGATCTTGATGAACAAAGTGAACTTAATAATGAAAAAAGTGAATCAAAAGACTTCTACAGAGCTAGTATCAGTATTAGCTTTGAACAGATTGATGACCTGCAAACCATCATCGATCAAGCGATCGCCACCTTTATCAAAATCTCTCCACAAGTTAGACATCAAGTCTATGTCAATATTCCCAATACTCCAGTTTCAGAATCCTTAAATGTTCAACAACAAAGACTAGCTGATAAACTCAATGAGCGATTAGGGTATTTGGGGGTGTATTATAAACGCGATTCACGGTTGTTCCTACGAAACCTATCTCCTGAAGATAGGAAAGAGTATATCGGACGCTTAAAAGGCATATATCGATCAATCGTACTAGAGTATTTTTTAGAAAAAAGTAACGACTTAAATCAAAAAATTGATGAATTCGTTAATTTATCCTTTTTTGCAGATATTTCTGTTTCACAGGTTCTCGAAATTCATATGGAACTGATGGAAGAATTTGCTAAACAGTTAAGACTAGAAGGTAGAAACGATGAAATTTTGTTAGATTATCGGATCACTCTAATTGACATGATTGCCCATCTATGTGAGCTATATCGTCGCTCTATACCAAGATCTTAAAAACAAATCTTCAATAGACTTAAATTTAAACGTCCCTCTAAAATCTGACTGCTATAAAAGTTTAAGAGATAAGTTACAAATAGCCGAAGCAAACCCAATTAATGAAATGATTCGTAAAACCTACGTCCTTAAACTTTACGTCGCGGGCAACACGCCAAACTCTGTACGGGCGTTAAAGATGCTCAACGATATTCTTGAGAAAGAGTTTCAAGGAGTTTATACATTAAAGGTCATTGATGTGTTAAAAAACCCACAATTAGCCGAAGAGGACAAAATATTAGCAACTCCAACCTTAGCTAAAGTTTTACCTCCACCCGTTAGAAAAATTATTGGCGACTTATCTGACCGCGAAAAAGTGTTGATAGGACTAGACTTACTATACGAGGAATTAATTGGCAATGACTAGCTCATCCATCGAAGTCAAAAATGACAGTAATAATGATAATAAAAGACAAGAGCTAGGTGTGCAAAAACTACGCACCATGATAGAGGGACTAGATGACATCACCCACGGCGGACTACCCAAGGGGCGCTCTACTCTTGTAAGCGGTACTTCTGGCACTGGGAAGACGCTTCTAGCCATGCAGTTTCTTTATAACGGCATTACAGGCTTAGATGAACATGGTGTATTTGTTACATTTGAAGAGTCACCTTCCGACATTATCAAAAATGCCTACA
>CAIJEA010000059.1 GCA_903819605.1 uncultured cyanobacterium
AAGTAATTTATCTTAAGCATTATGGCGATAGCTATACAATACCCCTACCAGTAAAGTTGACTCATTCAAAAAATGCTTAGGATTGTTGTATTGCAAAACCATACGAAGCTTTTTCTTAACCTTTTATCAAGATTTTATCTGAGCTTATATCTAGCCTTTTAGAGGATTTTCTCTGAAACAATAAGATGAACTTTTGAGTCAATCTCTAAATCAACTTTTTTATTGATTAGTATAATGTAATCAATAATAATACTTCATAACTTTTACTGTTGCTCTGGAATAAATTGATATGGCGCAGTTTTATAATCAACATAAATCAGATCAATTTGCTGAGCAAATTACTGACATTACTGCTGGCAGTATCGATAAAGCACAGCAACATATTTATAGCTTTTTTCTAGGAATAATTAGATATTATCAAGTTGAAGAAATTTTAAGGCAATTTGACAAATTATTTATTAAGTATGAAGAAATTGATAATGTTAAAGCTTATTATGCTTTAGGTGAAATTATATTTCATGACAAAGAAAATGAGTTCAAACACACTCTCTTACGTTGTTGCTACATTCTCAATAATAACTGGGCAATCAATGGAAATATAAAAGCTTGCCAACAGCTAGTAGAACTTTTTGAGTCAAATTCTATAGCTATACCAACAAGGATTCACAAATTAAAAAAGCTACGACAATGGTTACAAAACTTTGTTCAGTCTGAAGAATACAACACCTTGCGATCGCTCTCAGGCAGACCGGGAGTACGCAAAAATTATAGTAATTGGTGCGAGAGATTTTCCTCATACATATTGACCTCAGAATATGCAGATCTAAATAAACCTCCAGAACAACGTCAATATGCGGAAACCTTATCTCGCAAGATCAAAAAACAATTTAAGTTTGATTTAGCCATGTATACAGCCCGCATTGACTCCAAATCAGGTGCAAATCCCCAACGCCAAAACCCAACCACCTTGGGAGATGGAGTATTGATTCTGATCAAAAGAGTATTGAACAAGCAAGGGAGCGAAAATTTTAGATATGTTGCAAAAAATTTCTCTCAGCAAATTCGTGACATGACTTTCTGGGAATTCAAAGAAAATCTACTTGGGTATTTAGGCATCTCAAGAGATGATTTGGAAATTCCTGAAGTCATCCGCTTGACAGTAGTGCAAAAATTAAAGAATTTTCAGGGACATCAAGACGAGCTAAGAATGACCCTGAGTTTATTACATATATCTTGTAATCGCGTTTTACAGTATCTATTGTTGGATGAACGTCGTGGTCCTTCTGAATTCTTGCAACTATCTTTAGAGTCTAATAACTTACTCAGTCCCGTCATCTTATTACTTAAAATTGTCCTGATATTTCCGAATAGTCGATTGTATTTGGAAAGTTATGTCGCAGAATTAATCAGATTTTATAGTTCCTATGATGAAATTGAATGCCGCCCTTTCATTAACTTTCTTGATGTTTTAAATGTCACACTGGCAATTTTTGACGAAGATACGAACTATAGCCTTATCAAAATGAAAAACGTTGAAAACGATTTCCCTGATATAAATTTAGAAAATTACCGTGTTTTTTCACAATCAAAGCGATTAGTAGAGTTGGCTAATCAACCTAGCGATCGCCAAGATACTACAAGAACTCTAAATCTATCAGAGTAAAATTGACATTATTGTAAAGTGCAGTCAACATTTTTACTCTAAAGATTCAATCCATTCAAAAATGCGATTCCATGCCCACCAACGATCGCGATCGCCATACTGATTTTGACATTTTTTATTACTTACATAACCAACATGGCCGCCATATTCGGTAAGCATTAGATTTATTGCCGAGTTCTCTTGGGCAATTTTTTCTAAGTCAGGTACGATTGAAGGATCAAACATCGGATCGTCCTTTGCATACAGAATCATAGTTGGCTTTTGTAAATATGGCATGAAATATAAAGGACAACTGGCATCGTAATATTCTTCTACGCTAGAAAATCCTAGTTTGGCGATCGTTAGCTCATTATCAAAGCCCCAAATGCTGTTAGCGCGTTCCACAGCAGCAGGATCGATCGCTTCAGGATGGTTTTTAGCCATAACTCTTGCTAGTTTCTTAAGCTCGCGGGCGATCGCCTTTTCTAAAAAACGACCTAATTCATCTTTGACCAAATAAGTGAGCGATCTATTCGAGTCAACACTTGGACAAATTACAGCACCACCTGCAATATCAGCAGATGTAATTTCTAAGTCATTCCCCCAACTGGCGATCGTCTCCCCTGCCTTAATTCCCCACAAAGCTAACTGACCACCTAGAGAATAGCCCATTAGCCAAAATGGGGCGGGACATCCTAGCTGTTTAGCTGTATTAGCAATCCGTATAAAATCTTCGCCTTCGTAGAGACCATCTGATGTGAGTGTTGGTGAAAGCTTGGCAGTTTTACCATGCGCCCGCCAATCAAATAGAACTACTGCATATCCCTTAGCAACTGCCTTACGACCTAGAATTCTTAGAAACCACTGATTGTCTAAATCCCCTGTAATACCATAAGTTCCAACTATTGTGCCTTTAGCATTTTGTGGAATCGCATATTTACCAAAGATGGGAACGCCATTAGCACCTATAAAAATATGCTCTTGATAAATAGGTTCTGATTCAATTGTGAAATCTTCCCATTTTTTACTCACTCGTAAAGCAGTATAAAGGGTCATTAGCAACCCATTCGTCAGATGCCAAGGCGGTGTGTAGAGCATGTGCAAAGATGTCCCTATTTACATATCTTTACGCTTTACTATAGCAATGCAAGTTTTGATTAGGACATAAACCCAAAATAATGGTGGCGCTTTGCGCCGCCTTTATTCAGGGTTTTGATTGGTTCTAACTATCTTTTGTCTTGCTGTATAACACTTCCATAAGAACAAAATAACCTCCTGCTACTAGCAGGAGGTTATTTGATTAGTACGGAGAGAGAGGGATTCGAACCCTCGTTAAAGTTACCCCTAAACAGCATTTCCAGTGCTGCGCCTTCAACCACTCGGCCATCTCTCCTCGCTTAGCTCAACAGAATCCTTACGAATTTACTTATTTCCCAGCTCGTCTGGCCGTTCAGCACACCGACATTTCGCGGAGTCGTTTCGCCAATCATCACCGGCTTTTTATGCGTTTTGGCATTGCCCATAAAACTTGTGGCATTAGCGTCATAAAACTGGCCTGCCTGAAACACGTTAATCCCCCACCAATCAACATAGTCGTCTCCCGGATAGTAATCCATAAAGTTCATAACACCATCCATCGAAAAATCCCAAACGGTGGCTACTTCAATACCCCTGGCACGAATTAAATTGGTGATCCGGATATATGCGCTCTTGTAAGTTGCTGGTACATAACCATTCCATGCCACACCATTAAATTCATACCCGATGCGTACATAAGCCGGGATAGCCAACGACTGTAATCCATCAATAAACATCCCGATTTGTTTGTCGTACAAACCGGCCGCAACATCCTGTTCGTAAAGTGCCGAAGGCGTTCCATCCACAGTCATCGAGAGCCCGATCTGAGGAA
>CAIJEA010000060.1 GCA_903819605.1 uncultured cyanobacterium
AAGAATTAACAGGTCTATCAGCGCAGGAAGTTACCCAACGCCTGCAAACTGAGGGATATAACGAGTTACCATCAGGCGATCGCCGCAATATTTTGGGAATTGTTCTCGAAATCGCTAGTGAACCTATCTTTTTACTATTACTTGGTTGCGGCGGCATTTATCTGTTTTTAGGCGATACCCAAGAAGCCTTGATATTACTAGGCTTCGTCTTCTTTATTGTGGCAATTAATCTCTATCAAGAGCAGAAAACTGAGAAATCCCTCGAAGCTTTACGCGATCTATCTAGTCCTCGTGCGCTGGTAATTCGCGATGGAGAGCGTAAACGAATCGCAGGTCGAGAAGTAGTGCGTGGCGATCTGATTGTAATTGCGGAAGGCGATCGCATACCTGCGGATGGCGTATT
Organism: uncultured cyanobacterium; assembly: GCA_903819605.1. GTDB lineage: Bacteria > Cyanobacteriota > Cyanobacteriia > Pseudanabaenales > Pseudanabaenaceae > Pseudanabaena. Next base: position 404 of record CAIJEA010000060.1, read on the forward strand.
GCTATGGTCAACGCATCTTACCGTTGATGAATCCCTTCTTACAGGTGAATCAGTACCCATAAGAAAGGTTGCCCTTGACGATCGCGAACCCATACCAACTAATCGTGCTGGTGGTGATGATTTACCCTATGTTTATTCGGGAACATTAGCTGTCCAAGGACAGGCGATTGTTGAAGTGCAAACTACTGGCACGAAGACCGAAATGGGCAAAATCGGCAAGGCTCTTCAGACTATCGAACAAGAAGACTCGAAACTCCAAAAGGAAACGCGACGCATTGTTAAGCAATTGACAGTCATTGCGATCGCTATTTGTGTAATTGCTGTTGTGATTTATGGAATTACACGCGGCGATTGGCTACATGGAGTTTTAGCGGGATTAGCGTTAGGAATGGCAATTTTACCCAATGAAATTCCCGTAGTTTTAGCAATTTTTTTAGCCTTGGGAGCGTGGCGATTTTCGCAACAAAATGTTTTGACTCGGCGTATTCCTGTCGTGGAAACCCTCGGATCGGCAACGGTGCTTTGTGTCGATAAAACAGGTACGCTGACGCTCAATCAAATGACCGTGCAGCAATTATTTGTTTATCAAAAAGAATCTAAGCATCCTGCTTTTTACGATCTAACTTTGCATGAACGGGAAAATCTGCCTGAAGACTTCCATCGCTTGATCGAATATGGAATCCTCGCCAGTCGCAAAGATCCCTTCGATCCCATGGAAAAGGCTCTCAAACTAGTAGGTGTAGAACTACTCACAGGCACAGAACATCTTCATGATGATTGGGATACTTTGCGTGAATATCCGTTGTCAGGAGAATTACGCGCCATGTCTTGTGTCTGGGAACCCAGCCAAGGTGGTGAAAAAGAAATAGCGGCTAAAGGTGCGCCCGAAGCGATCGCCGATCTGTGTCACTTTAGTTCTGAGGCGATCGCCGATTTAGCAACTCAAGTTAACATCATGGCATCGGCAGGATTGCGCGTGCTAGGCGTAGCTAAGGGTTATCTCTCAAGTTCTTCATCCCACCAGTCATCCACAGATGACTCTTTACCTTCTAATCAGCATGATTTCGATTTTGAATTCATTGGTTTAGTTGGCTTATCAGATCCTGTCCGCACAAATGTTGCTCCTGCGATCGCGGAATGCTATCAAGCAGGAATTCGCGTGGTGATGATTACAGGTGACTATCCCTCCACGGCGCAAAACATTGCTAAGCAAATTGGGCTGTCAGGTGGTGAAGTAATCACGGGTTCTGAATTAGAACAAATGTCCGCAGAACAATTACAATCGCGCATTCGTAGCACTAATATCTTCGCCCGTGTTGTGCCCGAACAAAAACTATTGATTGTGAATGCCCTTAAACAAAGCGGTGAAATTGTTGCCATGACTGGTGATGGAGTCAATGATGCCCCTGCGCTCAAAGCGGCTCATATTGGGATCGCTATGGGAGAAAGAGGTACGGATGTCGCTAGAGAATCTGCCGATCTAGTTCTACTGAATGACGACTTCAACTCAATTGTAGAATCGGTCAAGCTCGGTCGTCGCATCTTCGATAATCTCAAGAAGGGCATGGCATATACCCTCGCCGTTCACGTTCCGATCGCAGGTATCTCTCTAGTCCCAATTTTTATGCAATGGCCGCTAGTACTTCTGCCTATTCACATCGCCTTTTTGCATCTGATCATCGATCCTGCCTGTACGATTGCCTTTGAAGCCGAACCCGCCGAAGCTAATATCATGCAGCGTCCACCCCGCAATCCAAAGGAGCCGCTATTTGATAATCTCACTTTACGACTAGCTTTCTTCCAAGGCTTAAGCGTCTTAGTTGTATTAGTGATTGTCTATGCGATCGCTTACTACCAAGGTAGCTATGCACCTAATCTAAAACTTTGTAGTGCAGGAGCCTGTGATGCCAGAGGTTTAGTTTTCACGACCTTGATTGTTTCTAACCTTGCGATGATTCTTACCAATCGTTCGTGGACGAAAACTATCTTCAGTACAATGCGAGTTCCTAATCCCGCGATCTGGTGGATTATCGCTGGTGGTAGTGTATTCCTCGGTTTAGTTCTCTATCTTCCATTTTTGAGACAACTCTTCCAGTTTGACTATCTCCATTTCGAGGATTTAGCGATCGCGCTGTTATCAGGCATTGCCAGCGGAATTTGGTTTGAATTACTCAAGTGGAAAAGACATACAGCATAGGAGAGAGTTGCTGTGCTTTGCA
>CAIJEA010000061.1 GCA_903819605.1 uncultured cyanobacterium
TAGCTGGAATTGCGACTCCCCCTACAGCCACCGATAGAATTGCGATCGCCAAGTTTCGTTTGAGATTGCGAAACATATTTTGAATTCCCTTTTAGAGCATGTGTGAGTGCTTACATTTATTTAGACATTCGCTCTAGTTCTGAAGGTTCAATATCCCTAACTATCTCATGCTTTCGGGGGGCGATCGCTTCTAATCCCCTTGGCTTTGACGACGCGGACGTTTGCTAAATAATCCGCTTAACATAAGCATTCCAGTGACAATCAAGCCAATTAATCCTAATCCCATCAGCAAAACATAAACTGATTTGAGTTGGCTACCAAGAAATGCTCCTTGGTGAATCTTCATGAAGATCTCGGCTGCATCTTCAGACATACCAAACCAGCTTATGCCTAGTCGATAGGCAACTCCTGTTAGCGCTGTTAGCAAAAGTGGCAACAAAAGGATAGGAGAGATGACCCGATGTAGTTTACGCCAGTTCATAATTTCTCTTGATAGTTTTCATGGACTTAATCAATAAATCTAACTTCTAAAATCATCCAACATTTAAAGATAGACACCTTAACTCTATTGATATTTGGTGAGACTTTACCAAATATCAATAGAAGCTTTACCTATCGGTGATTTTGGGCGGCGAAACGCTGTTGTTGTTCCCGCGCTCTCTGCGCGGTGATACGCTGTTGTTGTTCTCTCTGTGCAGCGATACGTTGCTGTGCTTCACGCGCTCTCTGTTGAGCAAGACGCTGTTGTTGTTCATGCGCTCTTTGGGCAGCGATACGTTGCTGTGCTTCACGTTCTCTCTGTGCGGCAACACGCTGTGCCTCTACTCTATTTCTATTCACAACTGAATTGTAACTCTGTTGATTTGTAAAGCGATTATTTACCTCTGCTGCTGATGCTCTAACTGGATTAAATGCAACAGTACCAAGTACTGTAACTGCAAGTAACGCGAAAGTTGAAACTTTCATTATTAATACTCTTTTTGAGAACTATGCTCCTTTAGACAAGCTCTAATAAGCTATGGTTCAATTAGAACATGTGACTTTTTTCCTGTCTTTTTATGACTCCGATCGCCAAGGGTTAAATCAATAGGCGATCGCTACAGCAATAAAAGCCTTAGTTTTTGGTTCTAGTGGAAAATAGAAATTGATGTTTTCCACTAGAACGATGGCAAGTGCTATGACCACAGAACAATTGCAAAAGATTTATGCAGAGAGTCGAGCTTAAGTGCTGTTGAGTGCATATTTGCAACTAGCGATCGCCTGTCTGCTGGTTGTTGGCGGTACGCTCATGACTTTGTTCGTGCTTTTGATTGCCAAAGTACCAGCGATCGCAGGCGCAATCAATGGTGATGGCGATCTGTACGGGTATGGCAGCTTTCAAAGGTTGGAAAGGATACACAGATCTCATTTGTCACATAAAAGCTAAAAAGTATCTGATACGGTGAAAATATCACTTGATAAATTTCGCTGTCATGAAATTACGGGTAAAAAATGTGCAAACTTGATTAGAGAACTGCAAAGTCCATCTACTTACAGCAATTACCGATCAAACGAACCACAAGAAAAATTTTGAAAGCGTTGCGAAGCAACGCTTTCAAAATTTTTCTTAGTTTGGGTTTAAGCGCAAAGCGCTATAGGATCTTGTTAGAGATCGCTCTGCATCACCACTGTTCCCATTGGATAGCGATTTAAGGACGAAGATTCTAAAGTCACCAAAACGGCGGATATTCCATTATCGTAAAGATCCACGGGCATGGAAAAATGTTGGGCTATTTTGCCTTGGGAAGTAATGTTAACCTGTCCGCATGGGAGTTTGTCATTATCGACGATTGCCCACAATCGATAGGTATGACCGTTGGGCGGATCGGGAATATTTTGAATGGTAAGAATCCCTACTTGTCGATCTAAATTAACGACAAAACTACCTGAAGATTTGTCATTATTGACTTGCTTCAGGGCAAAAAGACGAGTTTTAGGCTGCTGCAAAAGTGCTTCAATCTCGCCTGATGCTTTCAAAGCTTGCCGTAACTGATAATTATCAAGACCTAATACTAAAAACAATAACCCTATCATTCCACCCAAAATAGGCTTCCAAGGATAAACACGAGAATGTTGCTCAGATAATGAGTTCTGCCGCAATGATTTATATGCGGACTCACGAATATTAGACCACAGGTAAGGAGGTGGTTCGACCTCATTTAGACCTAAAATCAAGCGATCGTTTACTATTTGAAGCTCATTTAAATTGCGGGTAACTTCAGGATATTGGATCAATAATCGTTCAAACTCTTTTAATTCTTGAGAAGAAAGATTGCCAGCAACATAGCCTGCTGCGAGCATCTCAACTAATTGGGGGATAGAAGGTTCTGTCATAATGCTAAATCTGTCAAAGTTAATCAATCAAAGTTAATCTATGGTCGGCTGTAAAATCTGCTTTAGTTTTAGCAGTCCCTGACGAGTCCATGTCTTGACCGTACCTAAAGGAATATTAAGTTGTTGGGCGATTCCCGATTGGCTCAGCCCTTGCTCGTATGCCATTTCAAGGACATGTCGATAGTCTTCGGGTATTTGCTCTAGGGCAAGGCGAAGCTGTTGCGACCGCTCGCTTAAAATTGCGCGATCGTAGAGCGAAGAGGATTCTTGCGGTGCGACTTGTTGCCATCGTTGCAAAAGATTGAAATATCGTTGGCTTGCTCTCAGCTTGTCGATCGCTCTCGTTCGAGTCATAGTCACCAAATAACGAACAAAATATGGATGATTGGGATTGGGTGGATGATTCCATAGGGCTAGAAAAATCTCTTGCACTAAATCTTCAGCATCATGAGGAGTCTTCAAAGCCTTAAGCGCTATTCCATATACGACTCCGCTATAACGCTTATATAGCATCTCCAAGGCAGACATTTGTCGGTCTTTTACAGCCTGCAAAATCTCGGCATCTTTCACTAGATGAGCCTTTGGGGATTGAGTTTGGGAAGGATCGGGTTCATGCATTTAAAACAGCTAAAGTGAGTTTTTGCAACCTCCGAGCCTATATCTCGAAGCGGTTTTCAAATGAGTGCACACTCATTTGAAAACAAAAAAATAGTCCCAGTAAGGATTATGAATGTTCATTTTGCCTACGGCAAAATGAACACCGCTATAGTAAAGGAGAACTAGGCGATAAAAATTTGTTTCCAATCTTAAAACGATTGGGTAGCCCGTTTGGATTTACAACACAACACTTTTTTATTTATAGTCGGGAGCGATCCAGATCGAAGGGCTGTAGGGTAAAGGTCGGATGGCACTTTGCTATTTTTTAAATCCAAAATGGGATGTGTTTCGTTATATGGGATAGATGGGAGTTGAGTCGATCTTCAATAAAAACTCATATATTTAAATCAAAATCCCTACCTTAGGAAAGTTTCTTGTAAAAAACATGTGATGAAACGTCGAAATTTTTTTAGTTTATTTGGATTGAGCTGGTTAACTAGTTTATTTCCAATAGCGTTGTCTTCCTGTTCTAGCCAAAAAGGCGAACCATCTGCGGCTTCTAGTAATACTCCACCCACTCCCAAAACATCGGTCAGACCCGATGGATATATGTCTGTGGGATCGGTTGAAACCTTAGATCGAACTGGATTTCTGGCAGTAAAAATCTCTGACAAATCCGCGATCGTTTTGCGGGATTCAGTTCGTCCAAATTCATTGCGGGCAGTTAACTTAACCTGCACTCATGCGGGTTGTCTTGTTGATTGGGAATCAAAAGATAAAGTATTTACTTGTCCTTGTCATGATTCCCAATTTTCCTCCGATGGTAAGGTGCGGCAAGGTCCTGCACTAAAACCTCTCCAAACTTACTTAGCGAAGCTAGAAGGTAACACCATTTTTGTAAATGTTAATTCATAGGAGTATGAAAATGCAGCGTAGAAAATTTATCGAACATGTAAGCTGGACTGGGCTGGGTATCGTTTGGACATTGGGTAGTAATGGCTTAATAACGGCCTGTCAGACCGAGGATATTCCGAAGGCTTCCAATTCTAATATTCCAAAAGCCTCAAGTTCTTCCGCATTATCATTTGTGCAGATCAGTGATTCTCATATAGGCTTTAATAAGCCTGCGAATGAAAATGTCATTGAGACTCTTGAGAAAACTGTTAAGTCCATTAACAACTTGGCTACTCCCCCAGCGTTTGTTATGCATACAGGAGATATTACACATTTATCTAAACCTAATGAATTCGATCGCGCCAAGCAAATACTAAGTCAATTAAAAGCACCAATGTTTACGATTCCAGGCGAACATGATGTCATAGGCGATCGCGGGAAAGCATATACCGAAGCTTTTCCTGCCAATGATAAACGAGAAGGCTTACAGTCTTGGGATCGGTCTGGAGTGCATTTTATTTCGCTGAATAACGTGCTTGATTTTGGTGTAGATGGGAAGGGTAAAATCGGTCAAGAGCAGTTAAATGTCCTAAAAAACGATCTTACTGCACAAAAATCGGATACTCCATTAGTTATCTTCAGCCATATTCCTCTTTACGATCTTTATCCAAAGTGGGGATGGGCAACTGAAGATTCTAAACAAGTTTTGGATTTACTATCGCGGTTTGCTGCTGTGAGCGTATTAAGCGGTCATATCCATCAGGTAATTCAACATACTGAAGGGAAGATTCAGTTTCATACGGCAGCTTCCACTGCCTTTCCTCAGCCAAAACCAGGTGAAGCGGAAAAGCCAGGACCTGTAAAACTTCCACCTGACAGTTTATTGAAAGCTATAGGCTATCTTAATGTTGAGTTTATTCCAGATAAAGCTCCTAATGTGACTCAATATAGAACCCATTTGATATCTTAAGATAAAGACAAAAAGGGTTGACAAATGGGATATACAAGTGATTTAAGCGACAAA
>CAIJEA010000062.1 GCA_903819605.1 uncultured cyanobacterium
GCGCCGCAACTCTCTTCTGGGTTTTGCTTTTGTCCTAACATAACTGGTTACTGCTATAAGTTAATTCAGACTATACCCATAGGCAGCTACATTTTCCAAGAATAATTTTGAATTTTTATCTATAGCTACTTTCGTTAAGACATAAAATCAAAAAGTGAAAGGTAGTGAATCGCCTTGTCCTTGATCATTGAGATGGACATAGCCATACTGAAATATTGCGGTCAAGTGACGGGAATTAACTCATTCAAAAGAAATAACGCCTTGCACTATGATGGATAAATCTTAAAAGATACAAAAATTCGCATAATACTTCTTGCGTTTAGGAGGAAACATAGTTGGCTAGTCGCTTCTTATTTACATCTGAATCGGTTACGGAAGGTCATCCTGATAAAATTTGCGATCAGATTTCCGATACGATTCTTGACACCTTACTGGCTCAAGATCCGCGATCGCGTGTTGCTGCTGAGGTTGTGGTAAACACAGGTCTGGTCTTGATCACGGGGGAAATCACAACTAAAGCGCATGTCAATTACGTCGATATTGCTCGTAAAAAAATTGCTGAAATTGGTTATATAGATGCTGATAATGGCTTTTCGGCAAATAGCTGTGCGGTAATGGTTGCCCTAGATGAGCAGTCTCCAGACATTGCTCAAGGTGTGAATGTTGCCCATGAAGTTCGCACTGGCGCAGAAGAAGAAGCTGATATCGAAGCTGTTGGTGCTGGTGACCAAGGTATTATGTTTGGGTTTGCCTGTGACGAAACACCTGAGTTTATGCCGATGCCGATCGCCTTAGCGCACCGTTTAGCCCGTCAATTATCGGTTGTTCGTAAAAATGGTACTTTGTCCTATTTACGTCCTGACGGTAAAACTCAAGTCACTGTCGTTTATGAAAACGATAAACCTGTGGCGATCGATACGATCCTAATTTCTACGCAACATGATGCGGTGATCGAAGGGGTGAATGATGAGGCGAAAGTTCAGGAAAGGATTAAAGCCGATCTATGGACATATGTAATTTTGCCAAGCTTTGCCGATACCTCTGTTAAGCCTGATGCTCAAACCCGTTATCTGGTCAATCCTACTGGTAAGTTTGTCATTGGTGGTCCTCAGGGTGATTCAGGACTTACAGGGCGAAAAATTATTGTTGATACCTATGGCGGCTATGCTCGTCATGGTGGCGGCGCTTTCTCTGGTAAAGATCCCACAAAGGTTGATCGCAGTGCTGCCTATGCGGCCCGTCATGCTGCTAAAAATATTGTGGCGGCAGGGCTTGCTAGCAAGTGTGAGTTACAAATTAGCTATGCGATCGGTGTTGCACGTCCTACCAGTATGCACATTGAAACATTTGGTACTGGCAAGGTTGACGAGGAAACTTTACTACGCTTAGTCAAAGATAATTTTGATTTGCGCCCTGCGGCAATTATTAAGAATTTTGATTTACAAAATTTACCAAGTGCTAGAGGCGGTCGTTTCTATCAAGATGTCGCTGCCTATGGTCATTTAGGACGCAACGATCTCGATCTTCCTTGGGAACGCTTAGACAAAGTAGAAATCTTGAAAAAGAACGCTTAAATCTTCTCATGAATCAGGAAAGGCTCGTTTAGCGAGCCTTTCTGTTTTTTATAATGGCTTGGATAGAAGCAAGATCTTGCAACCCACATTCCGCTGGTAATATAGCTTTTTAGGAGTCACACCCTGCGGGTGTGACTCCTAAAAAGCTATAAATCATTTCAGATTGCTATAGAAGGGTAAAATAATTACCGAAAAGTGAACGAGATTAAAGCATAAAGCCTCTACCCGAAAGCATGAGATCGGTGAAAATATTGAACCTTGAGAACTAGAGCGAATGTCTAAATAAATGTAAGCACTCACACATGCTCTAAAAGGGAATTCAAAATATGTTTCGCAATCTCAAACGAAACTTGGCGATCGCAATTCTATCGGTGGCTGTAGGGGGAGTCGCAATTCCAGCTA
>CAIJEA010000063.1 GCA_903819605.1 uncultured cyanobacterium
AATCTCTTGACGCTTGTCTATGGTTTGATTGATTGTTGGCGGGATAACAGGTTGTTTTAGCTGTGGGACTAGTAGTTTGATTTGAGGTTTTATCTGCGCGATCGCCCGATCATTTCCCAGTAACGCAGGGATTAGGCTATGCAAAAGTAGCGTGGTTGAAAAAGTTACGATAAAAAGAACTGACAAAAAACGTTTGCGCGATCGCAACATTTGCCTAAAGCTATGTCTAAGATTATGACTAAATTTATGTTCCCGCCAATCTTGAGGCATAAAACTCGGTATAAGTTGCATGAGTCGCATAAGTATAGATAATTAGACTAAGTAAAAATACTGATCGCAATTCCCATTGTAAGGCTAGTTTTGGCGATGCTAATCTTGAGTAAGTTTCGACAAACCTAGATTTAGGTTTCTTCCTGAGAATTAATGGAAAGTTAAAAAGCTACTTTGAGTGTGTTATAGAACTTGGTATAACAGCAAGCGTCTTTTTGCCGAACCGCATTAATATACTAACGATGAAGTGTAGATATCTTTCACTGATGCGAAAGATATCTACACTTCATCAAGTTTATTGTTTTATCGCATCAGGAGTGCGCCGCAATGCTCAAGCAAAACCACCGTGCGTGGGTAGAAGTCGATCTATCGGCAATTAAGCACAATGTGCATCAATTAAAGTCTTTGCTAACTGCGCCAACCGAGTTAATGGCGATTGTGAAGGCAGATGCCTATGGTCATGGGGCGATCGATGTCAGTCAAACAGCGATCGAGTCGGGGGCTTCTTGGTTAGGTGTTGCCACAATTCCTGAGGGGATTCAGTTACGTTGTGCAGGGATCACGGTTCCGATCGCTGTTTTAGGGGCGACGAATGGTGTAGATGAAATTAAAGCGATCGCCGAATATCGCCTACAACCGACGATTTGTAATTCTAAGCAAGCGCTAATTTATCACGATGTTTTATCCACAATTGGCGAACAGGTTCCTGTCCATCTGAAAATTGATACGGGGATGTCGCGACTGGGGGTGAATTGGCAAGAGGCGATCGCCTTTGTGCAACTGGTGCAGCATTTGCCTAATCTAGAAATTATGAGCGTGTATTCGCACTTCGCCACCGCCGATGACATCGATCGCACTTTCATGCAATTGCAATCCCAGAGATTTGAGCAGGTAATCGCGGGACTTAATGCTGAAGGTATCTATCCGCCCCGTATTCATATTTGTAATACAGCCGCGATGTTATGCGATCGCCAAATCCATTACGACATTGTACGCACTGGCTTAGGGCTTTACGGACTCTATCCTGCACCGCATCTGAAAAATATTGTCGATTTACGTCCTGCGCTCACAGTCAAGGCACGCATTACCCAAGTCAAGGAAATTAAAGCGGGTACAAGTGTTAGCTATGGGCGATCGTTCATAGCGCCGCAGGATATGACCATGGCAACCGTAGCGATCGGTTATGCTGACGGCATTCCACGCGGTTTATCTAATCGTATTCGTGTAGCGGTCAACAATCAAAAAGTTGCTCAAATTGGCACAATTACAATGGATCAATGTGCGATCGATATTACCCATGTGCCTAACGTGCATGTTGGTGATGTGGTCACATTTCTAGGTGGCGATTCCGAAAATACTGCCGATGATTGGGCTAATTTATTAAGCACAATCTCATGGGAAATTCTCTGCGGATTTAAGCATCGCTTACCAAGAATTAATGTTGTCAATGCCAATTCACGAAAGTGTGACAACACTTTTGTGAATTAAAAAACAAACCCAGTAAGGTTTTTTAAAACTAAAAATGGCACAGCCATTTTTAGTTTTGGTATAAGGCGATCGGCAAAAAGGTATTAGCTAGCAGCGCAAAACAATATTAGCTATGCAACGCCAATTAATGAGTGGGAGCACTAAAAGTTGGGACTGAGCGATCTAAATCTTCACAGTGAGTATCGTAGCGATCGCTGCGATCTAGTTCAAGATTTTTATATTCCTTGTTTAGAGAATTCTATTCTCTATAGTCGAGCTGTGGGATTCTTTTCGAGTACCTCAATGGCGACTGTTGCAAAAGGTTTGATGTCATTGCTGATTTCTGGAGGCAAGATGCGCTTGATCGCCTCACCCTGTTTATCAGAGTCTGATGCGGAGGCGATCGCTTTAGGTCTGAAACAAAGAGAAGAAGTAATTACTCAAAGTATCCTAAGAGAACTAGATCGAGAATTTGAAGAAGTTCTCCAAGATCGTCTAGCTTGTCTGGCATGGCTTGTAAGCAAAAATATATTAGAAATTAAGCTTGCAGTTTGTAAGGACATTCGCAATCATAGAGGCATCTATCATGAGAAGTTAGGAATTTTCTCTGATGAAGTTGGGAATCTTGTTGCCTTTACGGGTTCAGCCAATGAGAGTTCTAGTGCGTTGATTGATAATTTTGAATGTATTGATGTGTTTTGTTCTTGGGAAGTAGGTGTAAGAGAACGGACGCTCAGTAAGGCTAAAAACTTTCGACGGTTATGGGAAAATCAAACTCCACTACTAGATATTCTTGATTTTCCTGAAGCGGCTAAGCGATCGCTATTGCGATTACGTCCTGATCAGTTTCCTGTTGATAAAATCACAAAAAGAACTTCTGTAATGTCAGAAGCAAGCAAAGAATATATGCCTATCGTCATGCAGCAAGATCGTGGCGTGCCAGTATTACCTTCTAATCTAGAACTGCGAGAATATCAAAAACAGGCGATCGCTAATTGGTTTAAGAATAATGGGCGCGGCACGCTGAAAATGGCAACGGGTAGCGGTAAGACGATTACAGCCCTAGCGATCGCTACTGAACTTTATCAAAAGATTGGATTACAGGTTTTACTAATCGTTTGTCCCTATCGCCATCTGGTAATTCAATGGGCAAGGGAATGTCAAAAATTTGGAATGGAACCAATCCTTGCTTTTGAAAGTGTTCATAACTGGCAAGATCGCTTATCTACGCAACTTTATAACGTGCGATCGGGCAATCAGAAATTTCTGACCATAATTACTACTAATGCGACGTTGATTGGTCAAGGGTTACAATCGCAGTTGCGATATCTGCCTGAGCGAACTTTAATTATTGGAGATGAGGCTCATAACTTAGGTGCAAAGCGTTTAGTGGAGAGTTTGCCGCGTAATGTGGGACTAAGGCTAGCTTTATCAGCAACGCCAGAACGCTATTTTGATGAGGATGGAACAGAAGCAATATTTGAGTATTTTGGTGCAGTCATCCAGCCAGAATTTACGCTAGCGGATGCAATTAAAGCTGGGGCACTGGTGCATTATCTCTACTACCCGATTTTGGTGGAACTGACGGATTCTGAGACTGAGAAATATGCTGACCTGACGAAAAAGATTGGTCGGGCGATCGCATTTGATGGAGATCGCAATGATAACGAGATGGTAGCAGCTTTATTGATGCAACGGGCGAGGCTATTGGGGGCTGCGGCGAATAAGCTAGTAGCTTTACGAGAATTGATGCAGCAGCGTCTGGATACAACACATACATTGATTTATTGCGGTGATGGCTCGGTCGAGGATGAGGTGACAACTGAGAGTAATCGCCAATTAGATGCGGTGGCGCAGTTACTAGGCTCGGAATTGGGATATCGCATTAACACCTATACAGCCGAGACATCTTTAGATGAGCGCGAAAATTTGAGGTTGTGGTTTGAAACTGGTGAATTACAGGGACTAGTGGCGATTCGATGCTTAGATGAAGGTGTAGATATTCCTGCAATCCAAACGGCGATTATGCTAGCGAGCAGTAGCAATCCCCGTCAATTTATCCAGCGTCGTGGCAGGATTTTAAGGTCACATCCTGATAAAAAACGCGCAACTTTGTTTGACATGATTGTATTGCCGCCCGATCTGGGGCGCGAGACTTTGGATGTGGAACGAAATTTGTTGAGAAAAGAGTTACAACGATTTGTGGAATTTGCAAACTTGGCTGATAACGGCGGTGAAGCGAGATTAAAGCTAGTTGACTTACAACAACGCTACGGGTTACTGGATTTATAGCTATATTCACCCCAGAGAGTGGTTTTTAAAGAAAAAGGCGGGGATCTGGCAGATCTAAGAGATATTTAAGATAAAATTAATAAATCTATGGGGTGATTGTCCATGAGCAAAGTACCAAGTCTAAATAGTATCCATGAGCCAATTAAAAATGCTCCGCCTGAAGTTCAGCAAATTATTAGTCAAGTACTCAAAATAGAAAAGGATCGGCTCGACAAAAACGAATTGGGACGGATCAACGAAGATATTCTCAAAATTGTTAAGGAAGCTGTGCAATGAAGCTAATCTCGATCAAGCTGTTTAATTTTCGCTGTTTTTATCAACAAACGCCTGAGATCGTATTGGCAAGACTGGACGATCGCAACATTACGATCATGCATGGCAATAATGGCACTGGTAAAACCTCACTGCTCAATGCTTTTACATGGGTGCTATACGAAAAGTTCACCTCAGCCTTTGGCGATCCTGAGCAGCTTGTCAATCGTCAAGCGATCGCTGAATCACAATTAAATCAACCTGTAGAATGCTGGGCAGAGGTTATCTTTGAGCATGATGGTAAACGCTATCGGGTGCGGCGACTAACCCGTGCCTATAAGCTGGCTAATAATGGCGAGAGAAATATTCAGTACAACAAAAGTGAGTTGTTTTTGCAAGTGGCGGGAGATGATGGAAAATGGGCTACCCACAATCATCCTGAAGCTGTAATTAATGGAATATTACCGAAGAGTTTACATCAGTACTTCTTTTTTGATGGTGAACGAATTGAGCAGATTGTGCGATCGGACAATCGCAATGAGATTGCGGAAGCGACCAAAAAGCTTTTGGGTGTGCAGGTTTTAGACAATGCTATTAAACATCTTAAGGAAGCTAGAAAGTCTCTTGAGGATGAACTCAAAAGTATTGGCGATGCTCAAACTAAAGCCTTGATTTCGCAAAAGCAGAATCTAGAGGGTGATAGCACTGAATGTGAACTGCGAATCAAAGAAATTGAACAGGAACTAGAAGCACAAAACCAACTCAAGGCATCTTGCAATCAACGCTTAACAGAGTTAGGTGGTATTGATGAAATCCAAAAACGCCGTGAGGCTCTTGAACAACAAGAACGTGAAAATCGTAGTAACTTGCGAGGCTTAAAGAACCAACTAAAGACAGATATTTCTACCAAAGGCTATAGTGTATTTCTGACTGATGCGATCGCTGATTTTCGTGAACTAGTAGGCGGTCTGCATGAACGCGGTGAATTGCCTGCGGATATCAAACAGACCTTTGTGCTAGATCTATTGGAACGGCGTAAATGTATCTGCGGTGCAGCCTTGCATGATGGCTCTCCTAACTATGAGCAGGTCAGGTCTTGGCTAGAGAAAGCAGGTTTAGCGGATGTAGAAACTGCAACCTTAAAACTAGAAGGATTTGTCGATGAGGTGGAAAAACAGGCTACGGATTTTTGGCAGGGTATTGATACAAAGCAATCGAGTATCAATCAACTCAAGACGGCAATCTCTCGTCTTGAATTAGAACTAGAGTCAATTAGCGAACAGTTACGGAAGAGTCCCATTGAGGATATTCGGCAAATGCAAAATCGCCTTGATGAGATCGATCGCAAGGTTGAGGATTTAACTTTGGAGAAGGGTAAGAAGCTACAGAAGTGGACTGATTATCAAGGACAAATTGAAAATCTTCAGAAGCAAATTAAGAGCAGTAAGCAAAATGAAGGTAAGCAAAAGCTTGCTCAAAAGCGTATTGATGCTGCCCAACAGGCGATCGATCTCCTGATTGAGTTAAAGACTAATCGCAATGAGCTATTTCGCAAACAATTGGAAACTCGGATCGATGAAATCTTTAGCCAGATCTCGTTCAAAGCGCAAACACCGAGACTGAGTGAAAAGTATGAGTTGAGCTTAGTAGAAACTGTGGCTGGTCAAGAAGTCCAATCTGGTGCTTCGACGGGAGAGAATCAGATTCTTAGTTTGTCTTTTATCGGGAGCATCATCGATCGCGTGAGGGAATGGAGCAAGTCAGGTTTGGTGATGGGACCCGATAGCAGCACTTTCCCGATGGTGATGGATTCACCTTTTGGAAGTCTGGATGAAATTTACCGTCGGCAGGTGGCAAGATTGATTCCGCAATTGGCAAATCAGCTTGTGGTGATGGTTTCTAAAACCCAGTGGCGGGTTGAGGTTGCCGAAGAAATGACTCCTCGTGTGGGTAAAGAATATGTGTTTGTATTCAACTCTAATAAACCTGATACGCAAACCGATGACATCGTTCTCTATGGCAAGAGCTATCCGTTAGTGCGAAAGAGTGCCTATGATTATGAATATACCGAAGTCTTGGAGGTGCATCATGGTTAATATATCTACGGCTCCTAAAGCAGAGATTGTCAGCGATCGCTGGGTTAAGGCGACTTGGGACGAGTTTATGGCACTTGCGGACGATCCTAGTTTAGAAAAAAGCCGATTTTATTATGATAATCACAAGATGAGGATTGAGATGTCACCAGTTGGACAAATTCACGCCCATGAAAATTCCATTGTTTCCAATGTGGTGCGACTCTTTGCGACGATTAGAAATATTCGGATCTATGAATATACCAATTGTAGCTTTAGGAAAAAGGGCGAGAGTGAATGTCAGCCAGATATTGCATTTTATCTAGGGGATGATTTGAAGTTGCCACCTCGAAATAATGCACCTGTGGATCTCAATAAGTTTGATTTACCAACTCTGATTGTAGAAATCTCTTCAACAACATTGCAAGACGATTTGGGGTATAAGCGCTTATTGTATGAGCGTTTAGGGATTCTGGAATATTGGGTGGTGAATGCTCAAACATCTGAGGTGTTTGCTTTTACGATCGCTGATGGACGTAGTGGCATAGTTGCACGATCGCAGGTTTTAGAAGGTTTGGAAATTGCCACGGTACAAGAAGCACTTAAACGCAGTCAAACTGAAGATGATGGCGCGATCGCGAGATGGCTATTGCAGACTTTTGCAGTTTTACCTACCTAGATTTTGTTCGCATTCTCGAAATATTGATTGTAGAAGTCCTAATACTCTTTCTAAATCTCCTGTGGCATGGGGCATGGTTTCATAAACAGCGCCAGCGATCGCTAATTTGTAGGCTTTCCATGTATCACCGTTTGTGACTATTCCAAACACATCTATCTTCTTGTTGATTTGGGCGTTTCGCCACTGACAGGCTTGCATTTCTACTAAACATTGCGCTAATCCCTGCTCAAAGTCATCTTTTTTGGCTTCCACAATGCAAAGAAATGGCGCTTCTAAATAGGCTTTGCGTTCGGCAATGAGATAGTCGGCTGCACCTGTAGCAACATCTGAAGATAGAGCCGCACCCTTCCAGATTTTGAGATATTCAAAGCTAATAATTGCTTCTTCACAAATTGCATCGATAACTAGCTTTTTCGATTCTTCATAGTTTTGGAGATCGAAGCATTGTTCTAATCGTTTTAGGCGAAGTTGTAGAAAATCACTGGGCGGACAAGATTGAATATCAATATGCCATCTCTGTAATTCATCTATGTTTAGCAGCTTAAAGGCTTCAGCATAGCGAAAATGCGAAAATCCTTTTTTCTTCTCAGGTTTACTGCTTTTAGTTGTTGTTGGCATAGTCATAAAATGCTGATTAGAGATAGATCAAATAGATGTTTAACTTGATGGAAGTTTAGCAATCTCAAAAACTCTTTGAAGTCTAGAGGTATTTGGATCATAGCCATACATTACTTGACGTAGATATTCTAGGGCAATTAATCGCTCTTTTGGACTTTTTAGAAGCCAATATGCACGATCTTCGTTGTCCTTATCATTTAAGTTCGCAATGCTAAGTGTAGATAGGTTAAATTTAAAATTTTCAGAGTTAGTGCTGCTCATTTAAATTGATTTAAAGAAATAATAAATTCAGGTAAAATACATAAAGATTATAACGTACTGTAAAAGGCGATCGCTTGTTGATGATGGCTGGATTAATGGCAACTGAAGTTAAAGGGTCAGTGGCTTGTGTGTAAGATGTTTTTAGATTGGGTATTGAGGAATAAGTAAGAATGGCTGATGCAAGGGTAAAGATCGCGAAGGATAAAGCAGCGTCGGGCGCAAATAATGAGTATTCGTAGAGTCTATATTGCTGAAGATAAAGCTGAATTGGTACGTTCTTTAAGATCTGCCGAAAACCCCACTGCACCATTTCAAACCTACGCTGATGTGGTGACTTTTGCGGCTGTCCTTGGGGCTAAGCGAGGCAAAAAGATTCCTCTTGGCAAAATGTCAAGAAAAGAACCTGATCCAATTCCTCAAGATCAATTTGTAGCTAGAGGATATGAGCCTGTAATTAATTTAATTGCGACCGCCCATACCAAAGATCCTAAAAGCCTTGCCCTTGACGAAGAATCTGGAAATATCCGAGTTCAAATTTTTGAAGAGTATGCTAACGGAGGGCTTGAAGTTTTACAGAGTGTATTACATGGGACTGTGGACTATACAGATACAATTTTGTTGATGTTGCTATCTGAAAAGGATGGAAGAGATCAAGAAGATTTTGATTTGAGTAGATTTCTATGAGCAAAGATTTGCTGTTCTATTCTAAAAAGTTTGCGAAGTTGCGAGTAGACCGTGTGCGGGGAATTGCACCGCATAAACCAATATTGCTTTTATCTGCGATCGCGCTAATCCAACAGGGAATAATTAGACAAAATCAAATATTTTTATCACCTGAATTAATTGCCACCTTTCTTAAATATTGGAGCTTTTTGGGTTCTGAATCTCATCGTGCAGATATTGCTCAGCCGTTCTTCCATCTTCAAAGTGAAGATTTTTGGCATCTCAAAGCAAAGGCTGGATTTGAACCTGTAATTAACTCCAAAGTGAAAATCAAGACCTTGAATGGGTTGAGAGATTCGGTGCAGTACTCTTACTTTGATGATGAACTTTTTGAGTTAATTCAGAATCTATCATCAAGAAATAGTTTGATTGAAGATCGGAAGAGCGTCGTGTAGGAAAGAGTGTCTTCGCCTGTGTAGATCTCGGTGGTCG
>CAIJEA010000064.1 GCA_903819605.1 uncultured cyanobacterium
AAAAAGCTAATATCAGGATTTATTACTTGAGCTAGTGAAACGGCTTCAGGATTAATATCAATGCCTTTTACAACTTGTAAATCACTAAAGTAACTCAAAAGATTTCCTGTACCACAACAAATATCAATAACAGTTTGTGGATTATAAATTTTAGCAATTGATTCAATTAATTCACAGACCCTATCTGGAGTATAAAACATACCCCTTATTCCAGAACTGCCCCCATTCTGTTTTAAGTATTCTTGCTTATGCTGTTCTAAGTAATCTGATACTTTACTGCGCTGCATGGTATTCATAGCTTTACCTACTTAGACAGATTGATCACAGATCGCAATTATATCATTTTAATCTCTCTTAGAGGTATTCTCTGCATAGCAAGACTTTATCAGTTTAATATGGAGCAAATCTAATCAATTGCCCATGTCCATTAATCCCGAACAACTATTAGAAATTGCTCTAAAGTCTGGAGCCGAAGCCGCCGAAGTGTATGCTTCAAGCTCAGTGTCCCGACCTGTTTTTTTTGAGGCAAATCGGCTGAAACAGCTTGAGAGTATTGATTCTGAGGGAGTAGGCTTGAGGGTTTGGAAGAATGGCAGAGTGGGGTTAGCGATCGCCTATGGCGATGTTGAGCCAAAGGATTTGGTAGAACAAGCGATCGCTCTTAGTGCTTTGAATGAGCCTGAAGAGAATTTATTGCGCGACTCAACCGTAAGTGACTATCAAAAACTCTATGGCAAGGAAGTTAGCGTTGAGCAAATGGTCGATTGGGGAAGATCGGTGATCGCTCAGACAATAGATCGCTATCCCGAAGCGATTTGTGGTGCTGAGTGGGACTGTAGCCGCGAGACGGTGCGGATTCTCAATAGCAAGGGTTTGGACTGTGGCTATACTGATATCACCGTCGATGGCTCTCTAAGTGTCGAGCTGACGAGAGGCGATGACTTTCTCAATGTTTGGTACGGACGATCGGAGCGTGGTGATTTGCCGCCTGATGCGATCGCTCAAAAGGTGCTGCAATACCTTGATTGGGCTAAGAAAAATGCCAAAGCGCCATCGAGCAAAAAAGTGCCTGTAATCTTTACTGCAAAAGCCGCCGATTTGTTATGGGGTGTCGTGGCGATCGCGATGAGTGGGCGACAGGTACAGCAAAAAACTACGCCTTGGTTAGAAAAAATCGGACAGCCAGTAATTTCTGATATTTTTACCGTCAGTCAACATCCAGATTTTGGCGTTTATAGCTCACCTTTTGATGATGAAGGTTCACCGACGCAGGAGATCGCTTGGATCGATCGCGGTATTTTACAAGGATTTTATGGCGATATTCGCACCTGTCAGGATTTAGGGATTAAGGCAACAGGTAATGGATTTCGCGGCGATTTGGGCAATTATCCCAGTCCAGGGCTATTTAATTTAACGATCGCAGCTAGTCAAACTATTCAAGGCGATATTCTCGAACTCGCGGCAACCTTAAAAAATGGATTGATTGTCGATCAAGTTCTCGGTGAAGATTCGGACTTGTCGGGCGATTTTTCGATCAATATTGACTTAGGTTATCGAGTCAAAAACGGCGAGATTGTAGGACGGGTCAAAGACACCATGCTATCAGGCAATATCTACGCGGTTCTCAATCATGTGACTGCTGTTGCTAGCGATCGGCAATGGCATGGCTCGCTATTAGTCCCTGCTATGATTGTCGAAGGATTATCAATTACCAGTCGTGATTAAACCGTCCAGAAATGTTAGGGAGCGCGAAAGCGCTCCCTAACATTTCTGGCTTAAAAACCATAGCTTTTTGGGTTTTATATTTAATTGAGACCAGCTACTTGGTAAAAGATAAATTTTCGTGCATTCTACTTTTTGCTGACGATTGCTATAATGTCTGAATTACTTTGCTTAAATGCAAAAGGTAACGTTGGGGATCGTGGCTCAGTTGGATAGAGCGAG
>CAIJEA010000065.1 GCA_903819605.1 uncultured cyanobacterium
GCTACGGTTAAGAATCTGACTGGTTTAGTAGAATGTTTTGGGCGTAGTCCAGAGTTGCAGAAAGAATGTAACTTGATTTTAGTCACGGATGCCTTGGAGGTTGGTGATGTCAGCGACTCCGATGCGGCGAAGGAGCTTGCTAAACTGCATACTCTGATTTATCAACACAATTTGCATGGAAATATTCGCTGGTTAGGTATGCGGCTTTCCAATAGCGATATGGGAGAAATCTATCGGGCGATCGCCGATCGCCAAGGAATTTTCGTACATTTTGCTAAGTTTGAGTCTTTTGGACGCACCATTCTCGAAGCGATGATTTCAGGATTGCCCACCTTTGCCACTGAGTTTGGCGGTTCCTTAGAAATTATCCAAGATGGTCTTAATGGCTTTCACATCAACCCCACCGACTTAGATGGCACGGCGAAAAAAATCTTGCAATTTCTCAATCAATGTGAGAGCGATCGCGAATGCTGGATTCAACTTTCCGATCGCTCGATTCAACGCATTCAAGAGCAATATAACTGGCAAAATCATACCCAAAAGCTCCTACTGTTAGCAAAGATTTACAGCTTTTGGGATTGTATCTACTCAGACAACCGTGAGGCGCGGCAACGTTATCTAGAAGTCCTCTTCTATTTGCTCTACAAACCCAGAGCCGATCAGATTTTAGCAGAACATATGCAGCGATAAAATGAAAACTCCAAGCTTCCATGATTTGCCAAGCTCCCATAATTTAATTTACACAGATTGGACATTGACCGAATCTCAATTCGATCCCGAACGGTTACATTCTAGAGAAACTATATTTACCATCGGCAATGGGTATTTGGGAACGCGAGGCAGCTTTGAGGAGGGCTATCCCCATGCTTTGCCAACTACCTTGGTGAATGGAGTCTATGATGATGTGCCTGTGGTCTATACGGAACTGGTCAATTGTCCTGATTGGCTCTCATTGCTAGTGATTGTGAACGGAGAGAGATTTCGACTCGATCGCGGTGAAATTATCAATTATGAACGTCAGCTTGACTTACATTGTGGATTACTGACGCGATCGCTGCGTTGGCGTAGCCCCAAAGGAAAAACCCTAGATCTACGGTTTGAGCGCTTTGCTAGCTTTGCCGATCCTAATGTATTGGGTTTGCATTGCCAAATTACCTCAATTGACTTTAAGGGAACGATTGAAGTGCAAGCCAGTATCAATGGCTATTCTGATAATCAGGGTTTTAATCATTGGGAACAATTAGATCAAGGCAAGATAGAGAAAGAGAGTGATCACTATCAGATTGGCGACGCAAAGCGTCGCCAATCTGATGGTGAAGGAATTTGGCTACAGGTGCGGACTCGTGGTTCGCGAATTGAACTGGGCATGGCAGCAAAACTTACCGTGATTGATGTCGAGGCAAATTTGCAAATGACAAATACCCCAGGCTATCCCACGGCGATCGCTACTTTTAACGTCACCAATGGACAGACAATCAGCATTGAGAAGATCGTAACCATATTTACATCGCAGGAAACAGAGAATCCCGTTCAAGCGGCTCGAGACAAATTGGCAGAATTAGCATTCTATGCAACGCTACTAGAAGCACATCGACAGGCTTGGGCAGTAGTTTGGGAACATAGTGACATCGAGATTGGTGGCAATGTCCAAGCCCAGTTAGCAGTTCGCTATAACCTGTTCCAACTTTTGATCGCCGCGCCTCCCCATAACGATCGCGTCAGCATTCCCGCGAAAACCCTGTCAGGATTAGGCTATCGAGGTCATATTTTTTGGGATACAGAGATTTTTATTCTGCCCTTTTTCACCTTCACTCAACCCGCGATCGCCCGTAATTTATTGACCTACCGCTATCGCACCCTCAATGGCGCAAGACGCAAGGCCTCTGATAGTGGCTATAAAGGCGCGATGTTTGCTTGGGAAAGTGCAGCAACAGGCGATGAAGTAACCCCTCTTTGGTCTATGCCCAACGATCCCTATGCCAAAGCGGTAAGAATCTGGTGTCGCGATCGCGAAATTCATATTAGCGCTGACATTGCCTATGCTGTCTGGCAATATTGGCAAGCTACGGGTGACGATCTCTGGTTGCGAGATTATGGAGCGGAGATCATTCTCGATACGGCAATATTTTGGATGAGCCGATTGGAATGGAATGCTAATCTTGAACGCTATGAACTCTGCGGAGTAATCGGAGCCGATGAATACCACGAGCAGGTAAATAACAATACCTTCACTAATCGTATGGTGCAGTGGCATTTAGAAAAGGCGATAGCAGTCTATGATTGGTTACAGCAAAAATTTTCCGATCGCGCTACTGACTTATTTCAAAAGCTCCAACTTTCGCCAGAGCAATTACTTAAATGGAAAGAAGCGATCGCCCAAATCTATATCGCCTACGATCGAGAAGATCGAGTAACAGCGGTAATTGAACAGTGTGATGGATTCTTTCAACTTAAAGATATTGATTTAAGCACCTATGAACCTCGAGATCGCTCAATTCAAGCAATTCTCGGCATGGATGCAACCAATGAGAGCCAAGTCCTCAAGCAGCCTGATGTGTTGATGCTTCTGTACCTGATGCGTGACAATCCCGAATTCAGCGATCGCCATGAATTGCTGCAAAAGAATTGGAACTACTACGCTCCTCGCACCGACAGCACCTATGGCTCATCCCTGACATCGGCAATTCATGCGATCGTCGCCGCTAATCTTGGGGCTGTATCCGAGGCAAATCATCACTTTTTACAAGCAGCAATGGTCGATCTCGAAGATAATCGCGGTAACACCCCAGATGGGATTCATGCGGCTTCCGCAGGTGGTATCTGGCAAGCTGTGGTTTTTGGATTTGGCGGTATTCAACTGAAGGATGATAAACCTGTTGCTAATCCACACCTTCCTACCTCTTGGACTTATCTCAAATTCAAACTGCAATGGCATAACACTTGTTATAGTTTCAATTTAGCATCCACACTTGGTCAAGCACCTGACATTCAAGGTTTTATCTTCGATCTTGATGGAGTTTTGACGGACACTGCCGAATTCCACTATCGGGCTTGGCAGAAGCTTGCCGATGAAGAAAAGATTCCCTTCGATCGCAAGGCAAATGAAGCCCTGCGCGGTGTGGCAAGAAGAGAATCGCTGATGCTGATTGTCGGCGATCGCCATTATTCTGAAGCGGCTCTGCAAGAAATGATGGATCGCAAAAATCGCTATTATGGGGAATCAATCCAAGACATTACTCCTAAGGATGTTCTGTCAGGGGTAATTGAGCTATTAAAAGAACTCAGACAATCGGGAATAAAAATTGCGATCGCCTCCGCCAGCAAGAATGCCCGAACCGTCATCGCTAAGTTAGGAATAGCCGATCTTGTAGATGCGATCGCGGATGGCTACAGCGTGGAAAAGCCCAAACCAGCCCCTGACTTGTTTCTCTATGCTGCTACTCAGATCGGTATTCCCCCTGCTAAATGCGTTGTGGTAGAAGATGCTCCTGCGGGAGTTGCGGCAGCGATCGCTGCGGGTATGTGGGCGATCGGGCTTGCTCCGAAAGAACATAGCGATCGGTTTAACGGGACTGCCAGTATGGTTCTCCCAAATTTGACAGGTATCCGTTTGAGCGATATACAAGCTAAATTTTAATTTACTATGAAAGTTTTACTAGTAGAAGATGGCGATCGCCTAATCGCGCAAACTTTCCCTGACCTAAATCTCACCGCAAATCAAATTTTTAAAACAGGGATTCCCAGTTAAAAATCACTTCAGGAAAGGCATTAATTGCTAAATTATCACCACGTTCATAGCGCTGCATTCGCTTATAGCCCAATTTTGAAGGTTGGGAATATCCTTCAATAATTTGCTGATTCACATCAAAGAGCCACATTTCAGGAATACCATTAGCTGCATAAAGTGGATTTTTTACATCGCGGTCATAGGCGATCGTGCTATCGGCAACTTCTATAATCAGCAAAATATCATCTGGTGTTGGCAAGGCACTAGCATAAAAATCATCACGCCATTTCAGGATGGCAACATCTGGTTGAGGCTGAGAATAATCACTAAGGAGAATCGGATTTTGCGCCCAGACAAATGCCCTATCCCCTAATTTGATTTGAACATATCTTGTTGTTCTTGCTACACAAACCGCGTGCTTGATGCCAATCGGGGACATTTCTCTAATTTCTCCATTGATTAATTCATAGCGATCGCCTTCTGCAAATACGCCCGACTCGTACATAAGCTGATATTGCTTAGTTGTAAATTTATGTAGATTGAGGTGAGTATTAGGTGTAACTAATTGGGATGTCATCGTATTTCACCTGAGTTTTGGTGGATTTTGGGGCAGATCACAATATGTGACTCGCGCACTTCAATTATGGCAAAAAAGCGATCGCTTCAAAATGGAGTAAATAGCGATCGCCTATTTCACAAATCATGGTTTATTAGCGATCGCCTAAACCTTTGAGCGTCATATTTTCGGCGATCGCAGCCAGCCCCGACAGTGAAATTAGTATCAATAAAATCTAGAAATTAATGGAGTTAATTATGCCTTACGCTGTAATCTATGACGGTGACTGCAATCTCTGTGCCAATTTTGTCAGCATTTTAGAAAACTTGGATCGCGGTCGCCTATTTTGCTATATACCCATGCAAGATGAAAAGACTTTGCAGGAATTTGACGTTACGGCTGCTGATTGCGAAATGGGAATGATTTTAATCGATCGCCGCGATCGCGCTAAGAGGTCAAATCGCCAGAAACTGTGATCGCCTATTTGCCAATGATGTTCTAAACTAATATCTGCTGAAACTCACGATATACAATCTAAATTAGGCAAATAAACACAAAATACAAGTGGCAGCGCTTTGTGCCACCACTTGTATAAGGTTATCAAGCCTGTTTTAACGAAGCCATATCAATTACGAAGCGATATTTCACGTCACTTTTCACAAGGCGATCGTAGGCTTCATTGATGTTTTGGATGGGGATAAGTTCGATATCGGCAGTAACATTGTGCTTACCGCAGAAATCCAGCATCTCTTGGGTTTCTTTAATGCCGCCAATCAGAGAGCCACTGAGACTACGCCGACCGAAAATTAGGCTACCCACTGAAAGCAAAAGCGGATCGGGTGGTACGCCGACTTGAGTGAGGTTGCCGTCCCGTCTCAGCATCAGGAGGTAAGCGTTGATATCATGTTGTGCAGAAACAGTGTCGAGAATGAAGTGGAAACTATTTAGGTGTTTCTTCATCTCATATTCATTTTTAGAATTGACAACTTCATCTGCTCCCAGTCGCAGCGCATCTTCCACTTTATTCGATGAGGTAGTGAAGACCACGACGTGAGCACCGAATGCTTTCGCCAATTTCACCCCGATATGTCCTAGCCCACCGAGTCCCACTACGCCTACTTTCTGACCCTTGGTTACATTATGATAGCGTAAGGGCGAATAAGTCGTGATCCCAGCGCACAGTAGTGGGGCCGTTGCCGCAAGATCCAAATTCTTTGGGATTTTGAGTACAAATTCTTTATCCACCACAATGCTCTCAGAGTACCCACCGTAGGTTATGCCACCAGAGTGTTTGTCGGGAGAGTTGTAAGTCCAAATCGTCCCTTTCTCGCAGAACTGCTCTAGGTTTTCCTTGCAGTTAGCACAGGTAAGGCAGGAATCCACCATACAACCCACCCCAACCGTATCGCCTTCTCTAAATTTATTGACTTTCGCACCAACGTTCTTGACCCGCCCGACGATTTCGTGTCCGGGGACGCAGGGGTAGGTGGTACTGTTCCATTCGCTGCGGACAGTATGCAAATCGGAGTGACACACGCCGCAATATAGAATTTCGATTTGTACATCATGCTCGCCAAGTTCGCGGCGTTCAAAGATAAATGGTGCAAGGGGAGTTGTGGCGTTTTGGGCAGCGTAGGCATTCGTTTTCATCGTTTTTCTCCTGATTATTTGGATTATTTATTTGGATAAACTTACTTAAATACTTTGACTAAAGCGGCAAACTGAACTCACGGTTTCCGCTACTGGACACTAAAAAAGCTAATTCTAGGCACTAGCAAGCAGACTGAGCAGTTCCAGCAGTTCCTTTGCGGCTGGCGCAGAAGATGCGGGATTTTGCCCAGTAATTAGTAGTCCATCTTTAACAACATGGGGCTGCCAGTCAGCTACTTTTGAATAATTCCCACCATTCGTTCGGAGCATATCTTCGACTAGAAACGGAACAATTTCGGTTAATCCTGCTGCTTGCTCCTCGGTATTGGTAAAGCCTGTGACTGCCTTACCTTTGACGATGGGAGAGCCGTCGAGCCCTTTAACATAACGCAGTACTCCAGGAGCATGACAAACAAGGGCGACTGGTTTACCTACGGCTAGCATGAACTCGATAAGATCGATGGAGGATTTGTCTTCAACTAAGTCCCAGAGCGGCCCATGACCGCCAGGGTAAAATACAGCATCGAAATCACCAGCGGCAACCTCGCTTAATTTAAGTGTGTGTGCGAGCGTGGATTGGGTTGCGGAATCTGCCTTGAAGCGTTGCGTGTCTTTAGTCTGGGAATCTGGGGTATCGCTCTTAGGATCGAGTGGCGGCTGACCACCAAGCGGTGATACTAGGGTAACGATCGCACCTGTGTCTTTAAACTGGTAGTAGGGGGCGGCAAATTCTTCAAGCCAGAAACCAGTTTTTTTACCCGTATTACCAAGCCTATCGTGCGAGGTTAGCACCATTAATATTTTCATTTTTACTCCTGCGATTTTTATCATATTTAGTCTCTTAGCTCTCTGATTTCTTGGAGAAGTTGGGGAGCTAGATCGAGTGTATAGACGACTAACTTTTCATGGAGGCTCCTTTAATTACTTTGATTTTTTAACTAACATGAATTCGACGATCGCTTGGAATAGCGCTATTTAAATGCCTTGACTAAAGCCTCAAACTGCACTAGCAGAGACTTATCATGGGGTGTAACAGGTGGAATTTTGCGATCGATATCTAGAAATTCATAAACTGCCATTTGCGCTGCTCGTATTGAATACTCAACAGTGAAAACGACATCATCGGGAATCTCGACAAACTGGCTAATCAAGGCGAGGTTCTTAGAGCTACGGGGGATCGGCAACGGTCGATCCGTAGGTAAGCGTGGCATAAACATACTAGTGATATAAGGCATTCGACAGGGAATGCAGTTTGCCGTTCCTAGGCTGTCTAAATCGAATCGCAGATGACCGCATAGTTCGCGTAGAATTTCTTCACCATTACATTCATCCATCGGTTTAGGTACAAAATTTCCAACGCGATCGGGCAAAAGTCCATATCCCCAAAAAACTTGCACATCTTTGGGCTGATCTATAAAGTGGGGTTGATAGGCAAGCACGATCGACATCAACCAGTTTGAGTCTTTAAAAGTGATCAGTCCGCCAGTTCCTGCTTGATTACCGCTAAAATTAGCAACCAGATCGAAGAATTTGGAGTTCTTAAGCGTAACCGTAAAAGACTCCCATACGGATTCAGCAACGCAACTATTAAAAGCAGCAGGATTCCCAAAATCTAGGTTCTCCGCAGCCAGCTTTTCCCATAAGCTCCAACTGGTACAGTCTTCCTTCGTCAGCTTTTTAGGAGCGATCGCCATCGAACCCAAACTTGAAGCATCGGTCATCGATCCATTCTGCAAAAATACTAGATCGCCACTTTCAACTGCGATCGCTTTACTTTCACCCCTCTGCTGATAATGAATGCCTGTGACTATTACCTTACCTTCTGCATTAGTGCTAACAAGATCTGTTACCTTGCAATCTAGCTGAAAGTGAACCTTTTGGGCTGCGAGCCAACTCTGCAAAGGCAGAATTAATGAATCATACTGATTGTAGATAGTGCGTTTAACCCCAGCAAGAGTTTCAATTCGGGTGAATTCGAGCATGAAGCGATGCAAGTAACGCTTGAATTCAACAGCACTGTGCCATGGCTGGAAGGCAAATGTAGTTACCCACATAAACCAAAATTCAGTCTCAAAAAATTCTGGAGAAAGCCAATCAGTGATACAACTTGCAGCTAATTCAGCTTCTGTAGCTTGGGTGAGCTTTAGCAATTCTTGTCGATTCTGCATCGAGAAACCCATGGAGCTAACAGGAACTTTTGCACGGCGACGATCCACAAGACGCGCCATCGAATTTGACTTGTGCAGTTCATTAAACTCCATAGTTTCCTCATATACTGATTTATCTGGAGTGTGTAGGGAAGGAATAGATTTAAAAAGATCCCATGTGCATTCATAATTATCAGTTGTCAACATTCGTCCTCCCCTCAGCGAATACCCATCAATAGAGTTACCAGCTCCATCCATACTTCCACCCAGAAGCGACTTTACTTCTAAGATAAAAATATTCTCGCCAGAGATGCCAGCATCTCGAATCATAAAGGCTGCGGCTGCCAAGGAGCCAATCCCGCCACCCAACAGATAAGCCCTAGATTTCTTGTCCATATCAATTCATTCCTCCAAAATTATTTAATTTAAATGACTTCTTCTTCTTTGTGAGTCTCAAACACACAATTTGCTTGGGGATGAGCAATGCAAATCAACACATATCCTTTAGCTATTTGTTCTTCACTCAAATAGCTCCCTTCAGACTGGTCTACCTTTCCTTCGATCATCTTCACTGTGCAAGTCGAGCAAACACCTTGCCGACAGGAGTATGGTAGAGTCATTCCTTCCTCTTCGGCAGTTTCTAAGATGTAGAGATCTTCTGGTACTGCAACAGTTTGGTCGATTCCTTCAGCTTTGTTAAATAGTCTGACTTGGTAAGAATTTGCCATAGGATAAAATCTCCAATATTTATTTAATTGATGGAAAAAGTCTCGATCTTTTTAATACCTTTTAATACCTTGTTGGTATAGCCTGTCCCTTGGAGAAACAGTTATTTATTATTTGCTTCATAAAATACCCGTGCCTTAGCCAATAGCTGGTTTTCGGTCATGTGTTGTTCGTTCACCACGATCGCACCCATAACTTTTTTAGAAATATCTGGATGATTTTGTTCGAGTTCATTTACTAAATAATCCATGGCACTACTGGCTCCAGTTGAGCTACCAAAGATCAAAATCTGTTCGGCATCCTTTAATGACTGGGCGATCGCTTCATAGAAAGACTTAAGTTCAGGTTGACCTTTAACATTGTCATTGAGATTGTGAAGATGCCGACGCGTACCTTCTGGGGCGTAGGGGATGATATCCTCTGGCTCTGAATCCCGTAATTTTGTTTTGTAGATACGAGCCTCGTGATGATTAATTACAACGAGCAAATGGATGCCGTCCTCAATAGAGGTTTCTAATTCAGGCACACTAGAGCGCTCCAGAAAGTGACGAATTTGCATCAATTCTTTGGAGTCGGATAGATCTTTATGCTTGGGAGGATGGAGGACCAGTACTTCACCATGCCTTGTATATTTGAGATTGCCGTTATGCTCTTCAGTTACTTCAGCTATTGCCTCTAGCATTGACCGCACGTCATGCCATTGCAAATTATGGGCGATCGGATGCTGAAAAATCCCTCTGTAAGTGGTTTGATGAACCTTGGACATTGATATTTCCATTGACTTTTCCTTGGGGTTAATTTTTAGTTGAGATTAAGCTGTCACAATTTTTGTTTCTACGCCGCTAGCTTGGCTCCAAAAGAGAAATATGCTTTTTTTCATATTTCCACTCCTTCCATCGCAACATTGTATTCGCCCTGACGTACTGCCCAGTTACACTTCGCTCGATGTAACAGAGCCTGCTGAGCCTTTGATACATTCGCCTCTTTGCCTTGCCAAATCTCCAAAGCTGGTTGCCTGATAGCACGGGCGAAGGAAAACGTCAACGCCCAAGGCGATCGTGATTTGAATCTAAAATTCATCGCATTCAATCGAGCCGAGGCTAGTTCAGCAGATTGTCCACCTGACAAGAATGCAATAATCGGAACAGCAGGAGGGTCTGTCCGCAATAGGATACAACCCTGACTGGGAATGCCATCAGCGATTGTAATCACCGCTAGCCACTTGGCAAAACGCGCACCCATTTGAAAATATTCCTTGAGGCGATCGCGCAAACCATCCAGCCCTTCGGTAATCTTTTCTCTAGGATGACCCGCCATATCCTTAGCACCAATGTCAACTTTGATTCCCGTAATTATTCCTGCATCGGAGAGTACCTTAAGGAATGCAGTGCCATCTTTCTTGTGTTGGCGAATCGTCTCATCGTAAAGAATCGCGCCACCAATGTACTCACTGAGACTGGGCGTGGTGATAATTAACTCTCGATAGGCCCGTCGAGAACCTTCAGTCTGAGGAATGCCTAACTTTGCGAATCGTCTGTTACAGGTGGGATTGCTCTCATCCATTGCCAGCAGACCCTTATTATTAGCAACAAGTGTCTTTGCAGTTTCCATCAAATCTTGGATATTCATTTCGGGTTGCTCCTAATACTTAAAAGCAACCTTCAACTGAAACTGTGTAGGTATTTCCGATCGCATTGAGACCTCCTACAAATACATTGACTTGATATGGTTCGCTGTTAGGACGTGGTATCCCAACTAAATGTAATAGATGACCGAAAGTAACGCCCACATTTCCTTTTTTATAAGACCTATCAGAGGTTTCATTGCTATACTTGAGATTTAGTTCTAAATCATAATCAGCACGTTTTTCAGGCACAATTGTTGCCACAAATCGACTAAAAGATTGCTCGCTAGGTACGGCGAAGTCAGTATTCCAGTTATTATTAGTTACCAGAGTACTAAAGGGTGAAACAGTTTTCTTCGCGCTAGTACCACTAGCTCCAATAATATTGAGAGAAGTACAGGTTTCAGCCTGAGCAGAGGAGATAAAAGATAGACTGAATAATAAACTATCAATTCCCAAAAATTTTAATCCATTAGGATTTAGAAACATATAAAAATCCTTAAATTATAGATTGGTTCTCTATGCAGTTATTCCTATTCATACGGAACAATGAAATTATGATTTTGTCAAAACTGCTCTTAACCTTGCCTCATTTTCATTAGACAGGGAAGTTTTGAGGACTTTACCCTCAAATTTACGAAGATCTTGTAGAACCTTATCTGAAGTGGCTTGTCTTACTAGGACAAAAATGGCGGAGGTTCCAGGTTCAATGGTACTACCAACATCACGGATGAAGTTATCATCAATACCAATATCTGTAAATGCTCCAGAAATTCCTCCAGCTAAGGTGCCAACTGCCCAGCCTAAGAGTGGATTAAAGAAGATAAAGCCGAGTAGAATTCCCCAGAATCCTCCACTTAAAGCACCAGTAGCGATAAGCTCTTGAGTCTGTTTAATCTTTACCTTTCCTTCCTTGTTTCTAACCACGATTGCTGCATCTTCTAAATCAATAAGATGTTCCTGTTGCAGCTTTCGGAGATCTAATATAACTTCATCAGCAGTAAACTCGTCTTTAAAACCAATCGCAATTAGACTACTCATTCATTGTTACTATTTATAGCTTGACTTGATTAGATAAGCTTTTCCTGTTACTTCATTTACTATACGAAGACCTACGATTGATTTATAGATGATTTGATTGATTACATTACAAAACGTATTTAGTGTCTCATTTTAGACTCAGTAGGCGATCGCTTTAGGACAAATTGATAAATTGAGAATCACTTGAAAAGACTAGGCGCAGCATTCCTAAACAGTTCTAATGCGCCATTAGAGATTAACTGTATGGCGATCGCCAAAATCAGAAAACCTAAAATGCGATTTAATGCACCCATACCCGTCTCTCCTAGTCTTTCAATCAATGGCTCTCCTAATCCCAGAAATAGATACACTATTCCACCGAGTAAACCAATTGCTAAAAGGCATCCTAGGTAATCGATCGCCTCTTTTACCTGAGTCGCTTGACCGATCGCTACGCCAATCGCACCAGGTCCACTAATAATTGGTATTGCCATCGGTGTAAATGAAATATCTTCTTGATCGACAGCGGCTTGATGTTCTTTTGTCGTCAATTTCTGCTTTGAGGCAACCATCTCCCAAGCTGTATGCCCTACGATTAAGCCACCAGCAATACGCATTACCCCTAACGACAATCCAAAAAGATCGAGAATCACTTTACCCACAAGAAAAAATATCACTAATACCAAAATCACATTTAGAGAAGTTTTACGCGCTAGCTTTAGTCGGTAGCGATGGGTGTCTTCAGCAGTGAGACTATAAAAAATCACAACGGCTCCCATAGGGTTAGCGATCGGGAAAAGTGCAGCAAGTGTTCCAAATAGATAATAAGTAAGCGATTGCCACATATGATGCTAGGTTTTAGGACAATCTTATCGCGAGAGGGATTGAGCAAAATATTTGCTTGTGCTGTCATCTTGCGATCTTTTCCAAGGCTGCTACTTTCTCAAGGCGGCGCTGAAAACGTTCATCTCGCTGGAAGTGAGCAGCCAGAAATGTCTGAACTAATTCCCAAGATTCGGCATATCCAGTGACTTGTCCGCCCAAACACATTACGTTCATGTCATCATCTTCCACTCCTTGATGAGCGGAGAATGAATCCGTAATTAACGCCGCACGCACACCTGCGACCTTGTTAGCAGCAACACAAGCTCCTACCCCACTGCCGCAAATGGCTAAACCGCGAAGGATTACCCCCTCTGCTACCGCTTGGGCTAGTGGTACAACAAAATCTGGGTAGTCATCACCTTTAGCAAACTCAAAAGCACCAAAATCCTCAACCTTGTAGCCAGCATCTTTTAGCGCGAAAGTCAGTTGTGTTTTTAACTCAAAACCACCATGATCCGCCGCGATCCCAATGTGCATTGTTTTCCTTCCAAGCCAACGGGCAGTTTCTCTATCAGAGTTCGTCTTTAAGGGAAGTGTAGTGGTTTCAATCATTTAAGCTTCCTGTGTAACACTGATTCCGATTGTGTGTGGGAGGCTCATTAGCAATTAAGTCATCTACCCAGTATCCTTGCCGATTGTAATGAAGATGCAATTTAGTCTCATAATCTAGAGTTAGTAGAGACTCATCCGTATATTCTGGCGATCGCTTAATGGTCTCGCGGGAATGATTCACAAAGACTTTCGACTCATTCCAACTAACGCTCTCAATCCATTGCGGTGAAATTAGGATCTTTTTCCCTGACCACCAGTTGGCTGTATTGATGACGAGATAACGAATCGTCCATGTCTCATCATCAATGATAAAATCTTCAATGTGACCGATCTCGCCATCTGTGGCTTGGATGTGATAGCCGCTCACCTCATGGGTACTACGCAAATGGTGATCCCACGATTTCTCTTCTCGAATGAGTTCCTGCGTTAGTTCAGGGGTACGCTGAATGTACGGATAAGCTCCCCACATATATGAACCACTCCAATACATCGGGTATCCATAATACCCAAAGTAGGACATTTCAAATTGCTTGGAGACGGGTTTGTGACTGCTCAAGGGAGGACTGCTTTCAATCTGTTTTTTAGTCAAATTGATCGTGATGTCATGTTGTTCCTTAATCACTGCGACCAGCGCATAGGGAGAGAGCAGTACCTGCTGACCCGTAAGCCAGTTTCCTGTGTCAGCGACTAAATAGCGAATTGTCCAATATTGGTCATCGAAGTAGAATTCTTTGACTTTCCCGATTTCACCATCAAGGCTATTTAAACTATACCCATTAAGTGTTTTGGCTTTATTTAACATCTTCGATTCCTAATCGCTAAGTATTGTAATTTTTTTAGAATAGAGATTGAATCGTTAAATAGGCAAGTAGTGTTAAGTCATCTTTTTAGAGTTCTAATTAAATACGTTTAGATTAGATAAATCAAACATTTTTCTACTCCATACAATATATGTTATGGGGATGTTTGAAATCATGTATATGCGATCGTATGAATTGCATGATTAGTATGAACTGTATTAAATCTTTACGTGAATAAGATGGCGATTCGTACAATTTATATCGTAATCAATCAACTCACACAGTAAATCAAATACTATCCGTTCAGAGTATGAATAGTGCAGAAGATTTACTTGATCAGGTTGAACCAGTATTTTATTCTGCCATATTTGTTTTGGCAGACTTTAGTAACAAGTAACAGTATAGCCGTTCCATTCAGGCAATGTTTCTAAGTAGCTGAGCATAATTAAAAACCAGATCCACAAGCTGTAGCGCACGCGCAGCGTGCGGATCTGGTTTTTAATTATGCCTTATTTAGTTCAAGGCTGTGCAATATTTGTCACAAGGGTTGAATTTTGATGAGTGCAACTGATTTTAAAAATTATTATGCTGTCTTAGGAGTGAGCAAAACTGCAACTCCTGAAGAAATCAAACGCGCATATCGGAAGATAGCTCGTAAGCATCATCCCGACCTCAATCCTGGGGATAAAGACGCTGAGGCAAAGTTTAAAGATCTAAATGAAGCGAATGAAGTACTCTCCGATCCAGAGAAGCGTGAGAAGTACGATCGCTTTGGACAGCAGTGGAATCAACCGAATTACACTGAAGCGCCACCTCCCAGAGAAACTAATGCTAGAGAAACTAATACTGGAAATGGCTTCGAGCAGTATGGCGACTTTGATTCGTTTATTAACGATCTTCTAGGGCGATCGCAACGGCGAACCTCTAGTGATGGATTTCGCTCTCAAGCACCTGCGCCCGACACCGAAGCCGCGATCGCACTCACCTTTTCCGAAGCTTTTCACGGTGTCCAGAAGCGCTTACAGATTGATACCGACACGGTTAATGTTCGCATTCCCGCAGGTGCAAAAACAGGAAGTCGGATTAGACTCAAGGGCAAAGGTAGTCCTAGTCCGTTTTCTCAGTAACGCGGCGATTTGTATCTTACGATTGAGTTGTTACCACATTCCTTCTTTTACTTTGAAGGCAATCGCCTATTGTGCAATGTGCCAATTCGTCCTGATGAAGCGGTTTTAGGCGCAGAAATTAATGTGCCGACACCCGATGGCAGCGTAACTATGAAAGTCCCTAAAGGATTACAAACGGGACAATCCCTAAGGTTGCGGGGCAAAGGTTGGACATTGCCCAAAGGCGGACGCGGCGATTTATTTGCCAAACTTCAGATCGCTACACCACAAGATCTCAATGCGATCGAGCAAGAATGCTACGAAAAAATACAAGCTAATACCAGCTTTAACCCACGAGATCGCCTAAAGGAGATTAAGTTATGAACGAAGTTCTTTCATCAAGCCACTCATCAAGTCTTTCAACGATGGTAGTTTCCCTCGAAGGCGAAAAACTTTATACCTTTGAATATGCTGCATCCATGACGGAGACTTCAATTACAGTTGTACAGGTTTATGTCGAGTTAGGCGTAATCGAATCGAACGGAATAATGCTGCATTCTCGTGAAATTGCTCGAATTGCTCAAATTCAACGCTTGCGTCTGGACTTAGGGCTAAATTTGGTCGGAGCGGCGATCGTGCTAGATATGGCTCAGGAACTCGCGCAACTACGGGCAAAGCTCAAGGCGCATCAGTCTCAACCAACTAGCCAACTATGAGATATCCCAACCCAGCACCGAAAACTCCATCTGAGCCAACACCAGAACTAGCTGCCATAGATCGCGAACGTTACGAACTACTAAAACAGTGGGAAAGTTGGCTAGAGATGCCGATGCTAGTGCTGAGTTTTGCTTGGTTAGGACTGCTAATAGTTGAGCTAGTCTGGGGTTTGAATCCACTTTTAGAGACGATCGGTATTACCATTTGGATCATTTTCATTTTAGATTTTTGTCTAAAATTCTTGCTTGCGCCGCACAAACTTTTTTATCTCAATCACAATTGGCTAATCGCTTTCTCTCTAATCATTCCTGCCCTAGGCACTTTGCGAATCGTGCCAATCCTGCAATCTTTGCAATCAGTTCATGCCGTGAGAGGGTTGCAATTATTGGGAATCATGACTAGGACGAATAGAGGAATGCGCTTACTTGGTGCTAGTATGGAACGCCGAGGAATTGGCTATGTGTTTGCTCTAACGGCGATTGTCGCCTTAGCTGGTGCTGCGGGAATCTATACATTTGAGCGCAAGCTTCCTGATGGAACAATTGGCATCGCGGATTATGGTACGGCGCTATGGTGGACGGCGATGGTGATGACCACCATCGGCTCGGACTACTTTCCCAAAACTGGGGAAGGACGAGTATTGTGTTTTTTATTAGCGGTATATGCGATCGCCTTGTGTGGATATGCGACTGCGATACTCGCGACATTCTTTGTTGGTCAAGATGCCGAAAATGATGAAGCCGAACTTGCTGGGACAAAATCCATTCAAGCATTGCAAAATGAAGTTTCCGCATTGCGAATTGAGATTCAAGCCCTTATTAAACGTGATTTAAAGCGCTTTGCGCTTTAAGTCTCTAATTTGCAATCCCTCTCTTTTCAGAGCATAAAGAATTAAATTCATTTCATACAACTTATTCAGTATATACAACACATATACAGGATCTCAACCAAAACGATAAGAAACTGATGAACGTAAACGGATTAAAACGTTACGAAAAACAATATGCCAACTCTTATCGCAGAAAAGACTGATACTGAAATCAAAACTGATGTGCTTGCTGAACTCAAATATGAGCCAAGTGTAAAGGTTACCGATATCGGTGTCTTGGTAAAAAATGGAACCGTGACACTCAATGGCTATGCGACTAGCACTGCTGAAAAGTGGGAGGCTGTGCAGGCAACTAAACGGATTGTTGGCGTAAAAGCGATCGCCGATGACATTGAAGTCAAACTTCACGAAACCTTTGTCAATACAGACTCAGACATTGCTGCTGCTGCGATCCATCACATTGACTGGTTCACGACAATTCCTAGAGGCACTGTAAAAGTGACAGTTCGGAATGGTTGGATTACTCTTGATGGTGAAGTGGAATGGCAATATCTCAAGATTGCTGCTGGACATTTTCTACATCACTTGTCGGGTGTGAAAGGAGTGTCTAACGAGATCTCGATCAAACCTAGATTGTCAGTAACAGAAGTCGCCATGGATATTAAATCGGCATTCAAGCGCAGTGCTATGCTCGATGCCAATAAGATCCAAATCGATGTTGATGGCAGCAAGGTGACATTAAAAGGTAAGGTTCGCAACTATGCCGAGCTAGAAGAGGCTGAACGAGCAGTTTGGGCTGCATCGGGTGTACTAACAGTTGATAATCAGCTATCTGTGCAGTGGTTTGGGTACGATGCTTAGAACGGAATGAGATAAATGGCGCTTCGCGCCATTTATCTCATTCAATGGTTTTAGAAAAAATCGATTAATAATCAATCAGGAAATGACCATGAGTACTACAGTTGACAACTTCACTAAAAAGCTTCATGACAATTTGGAGGCGGTTGAAGATCGAGTGAAATCGCTAAGAGACAGCCTTCAATCTGTGCCGAAAAAAACTCAACATGAGATTCAATCTAAACTTGATGAGGCGAAAGCTACACTCAACTCCAAGAAACATGAATTCGATGAATACCGAGCCAAGCTCAAAACTCAATTTGAGGAAAAGGAATCTGAGTTGAAGTCAGATGTCGAGGAATGGAAGTCGAGTCGGAAGGTAAAAAAGCTCGAACATCGGGCTGAGAAAGCTGAAGACTATGCCACTACTGCGATCGCTTTATCTATAGCGACGATAGAAGAAGCTGAAGAAGCAACTTTGTCAGCGATCGCCGCTAGACTGGATGCCGAGACTGCTTCAAAGAAATAGAATATAGCGATTTTCTGTTGAGTTTGGCTCAAAAAAAATGCACGAGAAATTTAAAAGTTTCTCGTGCATTTTTTGTTTTGCGGTTTCGGTATAGAGATCATTTGAAAATCGCAATAAGCTAAACAGCGCTTCGTGCTGTTTAGCTTATTGCGTAAAGATTTTCTTTGTATTCATGCAATCAATTTAGTTTATACGTTGCTTAATCACGATATCAATCATTGAGATGTGATGCTAGTTCCTGTAAATAGATCGTGCATAACGTTAAGAGAAATAAATGACCACACTTCTCTCTGTTCAAAAAACTGACACAGATCTCAAAACTGATGTGCTTGCTGAACTCAAATATGAGCCGAGCATCAAAGTCACAGACATTGGTGTTTTAGTCAAAGATGGAACAGTGACTCTCAATGGCTATGCAACTAGCTCTAGCGAGAAATGGCAAGCCGTGCAAGCGACTAGACGGGTTGCTGGTGTAAAGGCGATCGCAGATGACATCGTGGTTAATTTACCGAGTTCTTCGGTGCATACAGATGGAGACATTGCCACAGCCGCCGTCCATCACATCGACTGGTTCACCTCAATCCCTAGAGGAACCATCAAGGTAACGGTTCGTGATGCTTGGATCACCCTTGAAGGTGAAGTCGAGTGGCAATACCTCAAGAGTTCTGCTGGAAACTTTCTGTATAACATCTCGGGTGTTAAAGGAATGTCTAATCTGATCACAGTCAAGCCCAGATTGAAGGCAACCGACATTAATAATGACATTAGAGATGCCTTCAAACGCAATGCGCTGTTGGACGCGAACAAGATCCGTGTTGAAACCGATGGGAACAAAGTGACGCTTCATGGCAAGGTTCGGAACTATGCTGAGCTAGATGAAGCCGATCGAGTTGCTTGGAGCGCACCAGGAGTGCATTCCGTGGACAATCAACTCAAGGTAGAGTGGTTTAGATTTGAATCGTAATGTTGGGGGCAGCGCGAAGCGCTGCCCCTAAACGTAAAATCCCTAGCACTAAAGAGTTTTGGAATAAACCAGCCGAGAGAGATTCAACATGAGCGTTACTGAATACGACGATACTGACGAGCAAGTTATTAGCTCTCGATGGCTGACTGCGACCGCAATCGTGATGATCCTGTTGGGTATTATTGCGATCGCATTTCCCTTCTTTATTGCGATCGCTTCAACCGTCCTGTTCGGTGGGATATTTATCCTTGCGGGAGTTGCTCAAATCGTTTATGCCTTTCAATCTAGAGGTGCAGGTCAAGTCGTTTGGAAAATAATTCTTGGGCTATTGTATCTCCTGTCTGGAATTTTCGTAATGTTAAATCCTCTCGAAGGAGCAGTTGCTTTCACGATAGTGTTGGGCATTACCATTTTCTTGCAAGGGACGATTCAGGTATCGCTCGCTTTTCAAATGCGTTGGATCTCTTTTAATTGGGGATGGATGCTTACGAGTGGACTCATGGGCATCATTTTCGGTATTTTTATTTGGTCTAGTTCTCCGCTTCGCGCCGTTTGGTTCATTGGCACTCTAATTGGAATAAATCTCTTGTTTGATGGAATTTGGATGCTCACTTTACATTCAGGCAAGAAGATTACTATTT
Source organism: uncultured cyanobacterium (assembly GCA_903819605.1). Taxonomy (GTDB): domain Bacteria; phylum Cyanobacteriota; class Cyanobacteriia; order Pseudanabaenales; family Pseudanabaenaceae; genus Pseudanabaena. The sequence continues at coordinate 19,311 of CAIJEA010000065.1, forward strand.
CACATCAGATATAGCAGTTTTCAAGGGAGTATATACTCCTTTGAAAACTGAAAATTGATCTCAGTAAATTTTTGCAGTTCTCAAAGCAAATCAAAATCACAATATAAGGAAGTAAAATCATGACATATCCACATTCAGTTATTGGTCATTTTCCCTCTCATGTAGAAGCAGAAAAGGTGGTACTAGAGCTACAAAAACAGGGATTTGACATCCAAAAGC
>CAIJEA010000066.1 GCA_903819605.1 uncultured cyanobacterium
CGCACCCGCAGGGTGCGACTCTCACAACTCTTAAAAATCTATAAATCATTTCGGATTGTTATATAAGAATAGGCTTTAAAATGTGAATAATTGGCGGTGCGCGGCTTTGCCGCACACCGCCAATTATTCACTGAGAAGGCAGTAAGATGTCGCGAAAGTGTTTAAGCTCACACAGGAATAAGCTATATTTCTGTAACCTAGTTAATAAGAATATAGACTTCCCCATATGACTAGAATTAAAAAAGTTTTGCCTAATGAAAAGCCAGAAGTTATTGTAGAAAAAACAGTTGAGACATTAACAACTACTAAGTTTACCTTAGCAAAAGATATAGCCTTACCAGAACCTGAACAAATCGAGAAGAAAGACGATAAGTCAATTGACCGATCGCTATATTTTTTTAATCGTGAATTAAGTTGGATTGCTTTTAATAAAAGAGTATTGAATGAAGGACTTGACTCACGAACTCCATTGCTAGAGCGAACTAAGTTTTTGGGGATTTTTAGTACGAACCTTGATGAATTCTTTATGGTTAGGGTGGCACGGGTAAAGACAAAGATTGCCGAGCAGATTGATATTATTACCGATGATGGACTAAACCCAGATAAACAGTTACATGCAATTCGTGAATCTCTAGTACCACTAGTGACGATGCAGCATGATTTTTTCGAGAATACTCTCCGTCCAGAATTGCATAAGCATGGCGTGAAATTATTAGACTACAAAGATATTGATAAGAAACATCAACGCTATCTCAAGACTTATTTTCAAGAAAAATTATTTCCTGTCCTCACTCCATTGGCAGTCGATCCTGCCCATCCATTTCCTTATATTTCTAATCTCAGTCTAAATTTAATTGTGATTGTGCGCGATCGCGAGACAGGAGAACAAAACTTTGCGCGAGTGAAAGTCCCAAATGTATTGCCAAGATTTGTAAAAATCCCTGAGACAGACGACCATACATTTGTTCCCTTGGAACAAGTCATTGCTCATAACCTCGAAGCATTATTTCCAGGCATGGAAATCCTCAATTACTATCCATTCCGAATCACCCGTGATGCCGAACTGGATATCGAAGAAGAGGAAGCTGATGATTTAATTTCAGCTTTACAGGAAGAATTACGCAAGCAGAAATTTGGCCCAGTTGTACGGATGGAAATTGCGACTGGCGTACCTTCGGAGATTCGTGAAGAGTTGATTGCCCAACTTGGTATTACCGAAACTGATGTTTATGATATTCCTGGATTAATTGGGTTAGGATCGCTAATGGCTATCTCATTTTTGCCATTATCTGAATATCAGGATAAACCTTGGAAGTCAGTTACTCATCCACGTTTAAAAGATGAAGAAAAAAATATTTTTGACATCATTCGCGAAGGTGACTTTCTCGTTCATCACCCCTATCAGTCGTTCACTACGACTGTACAGCGATTTATTGAAGAGGCTGCTAGCGATCCCCAAGTGCTAGCAATCAAACAAACTCTATATCGCACATCTGGAGATTCGCCAATTGTTCATGCGCTGATTCGCGCAGCCGAGAATGGCAAGCAGGTAGCTGTTTTAGTAGAGCTAAAGGCGAGATTTGACGAAGCTAATAATATTCTCTGGGCGCGAAAACTGGAAAATGCAGGAGTCCATGTGGTCTATGGTCTAAAAAATCTCAAGACCCACACCAAAACGGCTCTAGTTGTGCGTCAAGAAGGCGATCGCTTAGTTCGCTATGTGCATATTGGAACAGGTAATTATAATCCCAAAACTGCCAGATTTTATAGCGATCTAGGTATATTTAGCTGCTGTGATGATTTGGGTGCAGATTTAACTGACTTGTTTAACTACCTGACTGGATATTCACGTCAGCGCGAATATCGCAAGCTCTTAGTCGCTCCAGTAAATATGCGTGAGAAGTTCTTACAACTGATTCAACGCGAAATTGAGCATCAAAAGCAAGGATATCCTTCTTATATCATTGCGAAGATGAATTCACTGGTTGACCCTGAAATCATCTCTGCTCTTTACGAGGCTTCACAAGTTGGTGTAAATATCGATTTGATCGTTCGCGGTATGTGCTGTATCCGTCCAAAGGTTAAGGGTTTAAGCGATCGCATCAGAGTGATTAGTGTGATTGGGCGCTTTCTAGAACATTCACGAATTTTCTATTTTAGCAATGGTGGTAATGAGCAAGTATATATAGGTAGTGCTGACTGGATGCCTCGCAATCTCGATGCTCGTGTTGAGGTGATTACTCCGATTGAAGAAGCATCTTTAGTCAAAGAACTCAAGCAGATTCTAGAAATAGTGCTAGCGGACAATCGCCAAGCATGGGATCTCCGATCTGACGGTACATATATCCAAAGGCATCCTAAGGATGGAGAGCCTGAGATGAGTTCTCAAAAACATTTCATGTCACAGGGCAGACCTGAATTTGCCTAAAGAGAAGTCTCCCAAAAGGAGACTTCTCTTTAGCAATAGCCAGTCATATTACATCGCTTTTCGCTCAAATCCAAACCAATAAAAATTTTAAAAGCCTTGCAAAGCAAGGCTTTTAAAATTTTTATTGTGGTTCGTTTAATCGGTAATTGGGGTAGGACAAAAGCAAAAACCAGAAGATGGTTGCGGCGCAAAGCGCCGCAACCATCTTCTGGTTTCTATGTCTTAACGTACTTGGCTATAGCTAGATATAGAAGCCTCTTTCGGTTTGACCCCTAGTTTTTGGAACATATCAGTATCATCTTGCCAGTCAGGATTGGCTGTGGTTAGTAACTTCTCACTAGAAAAGATTGAGTTTGCACCTGCCAGAAAACATAGAGCTTGATCGGAAACACTCAGGCGATCGCGTCCTGCAGAAAGCCGCACAATCGCTTTGGGCATAAGAATCCTCGCTGTCGCTACCATCCGCACCAACACTAGAGGATCGATCGCTTCAAGCTCACCAAATGGAGTTCCCGCGACTGGGGAAAGTGCGTTAATGGGAACAGATTCGGGTTGTGGGGAAAGATTAGCAAGTGTATGCAAAAGATCGATGCGATCGCGATCGGTTTCACCCATACCGACGATGCCGCCGCAACAAACTTGGATTCCTGCCTCAGCAACATGTTGGATCGTTTCTAGGCGATCGCGATAGGTACGCGTCGTAATAATTTCAGGGTAGAAATTTTCAGAAGTATCAAGATTGTGATTATAAGCAGTTAAGCCCGCTTTGGCTAAACGTTGAGCTTGATCTGGGCGTAACATTCCCATGGTCACGCAGGCTTCCATTCCCATGCCAGCTACAGCTTCTACCATCTGTAACACCCGCTCAAAATCCTCTCCATCAGGAGCATTACGCCATGCCGCACCCATACAAAAACGAGTGGCACCATGCTGCTTTGCCTCCTGTGCTTGGCTAATCACCTCATCCAATGGCAATAGGGGATAAGTCTCCACCCCAGTCGGATAACGCGCACTTTGAGGGCAATATTTGCAGTCTTCAGGACAACGACCTGATTTGATATTGGCGAGGGTACACATTTGCACGGCATCAGTCTGGTGATACTGACGATGTATAGACTGCGCCTCAAATACTAGAGACAGCAAAGGCTGGTGGTAAATCTTGGTAACGGCTTCAAGTGAAATCAAGAGAGTATATATGCTTACAACATAGAGATAGCGATCGTCATTGTACTGCGAAGGAATACCGATTTAGAGAGCGATCGCAATACTTCTTTAAATATAAAATCTAGAAAACAGATGCAGAGATTCTCGCTACGTCTATTTTCAGCGTTTTATGCCTTAATTGTAATTGTGATTGCTATATTAGATATAGGGGTAACAATAAAAATTGATAAATTGAAATTAACCCAAGCATCTTATTGGATATCTCTCACGCCAATCCTCAACCGAAATTGCAATGATTCCTGCACAAGAGCCATCGAATGAACTGGAAAGAGTAGCCGCTCTATATCAGTGCAACATCTTAGACACCGAATCAGAACAGGGCTTTGACGATATCACCCAGTTGGCTGCTCACATTTGCCAAACCCCGATCGCCCTTGTAAGCTTGATTGACAAAGATCGGCAATGGTTTAAATCAAAAGTCGGAATTACGCAAACAGAAACTCCAAGAAAATTAGCTTTTTGCGCCCATGCAATTCTGCAAGATGGAATTTTTATAGTTCCTGATACCTTAGAAGATCCAAGATTTTCTGATAATCCCCTAGTTTCCGATCCACCAAACATTCGCTTTTATGCAGGAATTCCGATCAAGACCGCAGAAGGATATCCACTTGGAACCTTATGTGTAATCGATCAGAAGCCAAGAGAACTAAGCACAGAACAGCTCTCAGCAATGAAGGCGCTGGCTAATCAAGCTACATATCTCATAGAAACTCGCCGTAGCTTAACCGAAATTAGTCGCTTATCCATACCGACAAAAGTCAAACCATCTAAAGGGAAGTTTCTAAAAAAGATCGCTTTCTGGACTAGTGTCGTGGCATCAATGGTAGTCGGTATGGGACTAATTACCTTTGTAAATCTGAACAAATTGCGAGAAACAAATCAAGCAGTCCTCCAGCAACGAGAAGTATTAGCAAAGATTAATCTACCTCTCAATCATTTGCGCGACTTAAAAGTGGCCATGATGGAATATCTTCTTGTCAGCAGCCCAGAGAATCTAGAAAAATACGAAATTTTAACCATTCAGTCGGAGCAAGATTTGCAAGCGACTCAGCAGATGCTGGAAAACATCACTAAGAATAGACTTAGCGAGCAACAAAATAGCGATCGCTATAAAGAAACTATCACTCTTTTAACGCAACATATTCGTAAGGAACTGAGTAATTTCCGTCAACTTGTATCGATCAACAAAACCTCTGGCATCAAAGCTTCGCAAAATCAAATCCTAGAAGATAGCAGGGTAAATAGCGTAAATCTTGATGAAGTTCAACTTGAAAAACTACTTGAGGTTGAGAAAAGTAATTTAACCCAGTGGGTACAACAAAGGCAAGATTCTATTACTAATGCTAAAGATATTTCCTTAATTACTCTGTTTCCTACCCTTGGAGTACTTGGACTATTGTTTTATTTTGTCTATAAAGAAATTATTTCACATCGACAATTAGAAGGCAGTCTTGAGCAAGAGCGAGATTTTACGGTTGCCGTACTCGACACTGTGGGGGCATTAGTTTTTGTGTTAGATCCAGAAGGGAAAATTATTCGATTTAATCGCGAATGTGAGTTGATGACGGGCTATTACTTTGAAGAAGTCCGAAACCAAAGTTTCTGGAAGATTTTTTTATTATCTGAAGACATCGAATCAGTTCAAGCAACCTTTGCTCAATCTTCCAATCGAAATTCACCAAGTAGCTACGAAAATTATTGGATAGCTAAAAGTGGAGAACGACGCTTAATTTCTTGGTCAACTACGGCTTTACTCAGTCCAGAAAATAAAGTTGATTATATTATTGGAACAGGACTAGATATCAGCGATCGCAAAAGAGTGGAAGAAGAAGTGCGATTACAAAACTGGCGATCGCTTGTATTTTCGCAAATTACTTTACGAATTCGGCAATCACTGAATATTAATGAAATCTTAAATACGACCGTTGAGGAAGTGCGAAAATTCCTCAAAGCTGATCGAGTACTCTTTTATCGCTTTAAGGGAGAATGGGAAGGTGATGTAGTTGCCGAATCAGTAGAGGCTCCTTGGCTTACTTCACTGGAGACAGACATTCAAGATTCATGCTTTCGGAATGGTCTATGGGAAGACTATCGCCAAGGGAAAAAAGTCGTTAATGACGATATTCCTAATTCTAATATGCCAGATTGCTACAAGCAGTTAATGGCGGATTTTCAAGTACAAGCTAATTTAGTCGTCCCAATTCTCGAAAGCGATCGGCTATGGGGATTACTCATTGCCCATCAATGCAGTGCGCCAAGGCATTGGCGCAGTTTTGAGACAAACTTTTTAAGTGAGCTCGGACATCAAGTTGGGATAGCGCTCTATCAAGCAAATCTTTTAGAACAAGAAACAATTCGACGAGAGCAACTTGCCCAACAAAATATTGATTTGGCAGAAGCTCGTCATGAAGCAGAAGTTGCAACCAAAATGAAAAGTGCATTTCTTGCAACTATGAGCCACGAAATTCGTACCCCCATGAATGCTGTATTAGGCATGACGGGGTTGCTTGCCGATACAGAACTTTCTACACTACAGAGAGACTTTGTGGAGACAGTTCGGATTAGCGGCGAGAACTTGCTGACATTGATCAATGAGATCCTTGATTTTTCTAAGCTTGAAGCTAACGAGATGGAATTAGAAGAGCTTCCCTTCGATCTTAATACCTGTGTTGAGGAAGTGAGCGATCTTCTAGCGATGCTTGCCCAAAGTAAGGGACTAGAACTTGCTTCGCTGGTTCATCAAAATGTGCCTCTGTATTTATGTGGAGATGTCGCGCGTTTACGTCAGGTACTAACAAACCTAGTTAGTAACGCGATTAAGTTCACTCCAAAGGGTGAAGTGATCGTTAAAGTCTCCTTAAAAGCTGAGACTACTAATATGGCGACTATCGAGTTTAGAGTCATTGATACTGGCATTGGCATAGCACCCAAATCCCAAGAGAAACTTTTTCATCCCTTTAGTCAGGTCGATGCATCAACTACCCGCAAGTATGGCGGCACTGGTTTAGGATTGGCAATTTGCAAACAAATAGTCGATTTGATGGGTGGAGAGATTGGAGTTGATAGTGAAGAGGGCAAAGGTTCTCAATTTTGGTTTGCAATTCCATTTACTAAGCAATCTCCCGAAGTGATCGCTGAGTCAAAACCACTTCGAGAAATTAACCTTAGAGATATTCGGGTACTGATAGTCGATGATAGCGAAACTAATTGCAAAATTTTGACCTATCAATTAACTGCATGGCAAATGCGTGTTGATGCTGTGAAACATGCATCCGAGGCAATCTCGGTTTTACGATCTGCGATCGCTGAAGGAGATCGCTATCAATTGGCAATTCTGGATATGGAGATGCCAGACCTTGATGGCGAAATGTTAGGTGCACAAATCAAAGCCGATCCGACTCTTAGTGAGACGAGATTAATTATGCTGACCTCTCTCAATCAGCAAGGTGGGGGAAATCGAGTAAAAGAACTTGGATTTGACTTCTATCTTGTAAAACCAATTAAGCAATCTCGCCTACTTGACGCATTGATGGAGGTAGTCGCCACAAAAGCTCAGAGTCAAGGTTTAGGCTATTCATATCATGACAGGTCAATATTACCTGACAACACTTTTGCTCCCTCAGTAAAAAAGACTTCTAAACTAAAAATATTGATTGCTGAAGATAGTCTAATTAATCAGAAAGTTGCCTTACACCAGCTACGAAGCTTTGGTTATGATGCCGAAGTTGCTGGTAACGGCAAGGAGGTTCTTGATTTACTGGAATGTATCGATTACGACATCATTTTGATGGACTGCCAAATGCCAGAATTGGATGGCTATGAGACAACTATAGCTATCCGCAATCTGAATTCAGACAAAAACAAGGTTGTAATTATTGCAATGACTGCAAATGCACTGAAAGAAGATCGAGATCGCTGTATTGCCTGTGGGATGGATGACTATCTTAGCAAACCTATTCGCAAGGAAAATCTCGCCCAAAAACTAGCAGAATGGGAGACAAGAATCTTTGCGTCAGATACAGTTTCATCTTTAGAGTCAACCACACAAACAACACAAGCGATCGCTGTCACAGAGACTAAGAGTATTAACTCGTTAGAAGAAGCCACTATTAATAGTTCTCAACAATTAATTGATTGGGAATATATTGATAGTATTGGTGACGGCAGTGAAGAATTTACACAAGAACTAATGCTAGCTTTTTTTGAGTCTATATCCCAAAGTTTAGCGCAACTCGAAAAAGCGATCGTAAATCGTAATGCCCGTGAGATTGAACTAGCCGCCCATAGTATCAAAGGCTCATCTGGAAATATGGGGGTATCATCAATTGCAGCGATCGCCCATGAGATAGAGAAACTTGGTCACAACCAAAATTTAGATAAAGTCGAAGCTCTCTTTGAAAGAATACAAGACTTATTTTTACAAATTCAAAATATCTATCCTATTAAAAACATATAGGTCGCGCAAAGCGCTGCCTATATGTTTTTAGAAAGCCAACGAGCCTAAGTCCATTATGGCAAGTCGGTTATGTCCGGACAAAAGTAAAACCCAGAAGAGAGTTACTTTTGTCCGAAATGAGTCATGAGAAATAGAAGCCTATAAC
>CAIJEA010000067.1 GCA_903819605.1 uncultured cyanobacterium
ACCCGTAAAGTTGCGCCCCTACGGGGGCGCAACTTTACGGGTTGGGGTAGTTTATTTTACACACATACTTATATCTACACTATTCCTAGCTTTTCGTGATTCATCCTTCATGTATGCAACGCCTGTTTTGAAAGCCTCACCTATTTGCCTAGAACGGTCTGCCCAAGGTTGTGATGTATAGAACTGCTTCATCACTGGGAATACCAAGAACCTCATTAACCAGATCGTCAAAGAATCCTGCGATCCCGCTTACACCCACACCTAAACCGATCGCGGCAAGGTTTAGTCGCTGCCCTAAATGTCCTGCATCCATATGCAAATAGCGATAAACGCGATCGCCGTACTTTTCGACAGCTTTTTTGAGATCGGCAGTATGAAAAATAACTGCTCCTGCATCACGACCTAGTTCTTGTCCGAGGCAAAGATAATGTAATTCATCACGGAAATTCTTGAATCGAATTTGGCGCAATTCTTGAGATTTTGGAGCGTAGTAATAACATCCTTCTTCTAGATCTTCAACACCTGTAACCGCTACAAAAGTTTCAATTAAACTTAGATCGAAATAATCGGGATTGCCATCAATACCCTGATCGGTATAGTGCTGAGGCTGATAGGTAAAATCAAGAATTGCCTTAAGTTCTGCTAATTCTAGCTTCACGCCACAATATTCACGAGTAGATCGCCTTTGCAAGATTGTATTCTCTAACAGTTCTAGATCGTCGCCCCAGTGAATACTCTCAATGGCTGTATTGACTTTTGTGCAAAAAGGAAAGTTGTACTTATCTAGATCTATTTCTGATGCTTGATTTTTTTCTTCAGATTGTTTGCCCTCTAACTGCTTCTTAAACTTCTGGGTGTTTGGTTTTTCAGTAATCTGGGTGGCTTGATGTAAAAATCCTAATAGTTCACCATCGGAAAGTTTGGGATAGCTAAAGGCAGTTGCTGATGGTAATGCTGTCATTAATCCCCTTGAGCTATCTTGCGATCGCTTGATTATTTCTAGTGGCTCCCGTGATTCTTGACCTAGACCAATGTGCTCTTCATCTTGTAAATCAAGAATTGGCACGATCGCGATCGCGCCTTCCACTTGTTTATCCAAAAATAGAAGCTCATTTACTGCGTCATCGACAAAACCACCAATCAAAGATGCTTGATAGTCCTCGATCGAGCTAGCAAGTTCGACATTTCCCAATAAATGTCCAGTATCGAGGAAAATTCTGCGGTAGGCCCGATCTTGGTAACGCCACGCCGATCGATAAAATACTGAAGTAATCGCGATCGATAGGCGGGTGTTTTGTAAAGCAGGATGATTAAAACAAGCTTGTTGGAGACCACTCCACACATTATTGTCTTGCCAAAAATGAATCAAGCTATGAGTACGCACTTGATAGTTATAGATCCCTGCTGATAAAAGTGGTGTACCTGCGGAAATTAAATATAGTTCGGCAGGATATAAGCCTCCTGCCGAGGGAGCAGCGCGTAAATAAAAATCTTCTCCTGTCACAGTCGGTACTCGCGCTGTCAAGCCATAGCTACAAAATAATAACCGTGAAAGCCGCCGCCAACGACTTGCTAATAGTCCATCACGATCGCTCTGAATGTCTTGAGTTAAATAAGGCTTGAGATCGTAAACTGTACCAATCTTATAATCCTTGTAGGGTGAAGGCTGCTTACTCCAATCTAAGCCCTGACTTTTCCTAGCAAGCGTTGCAGGCTCATATTTAGTACGTTCGTGATAATGTTCGGCGAAGGAAAATCTAGCTTCAGGCATAGCTTTGAAAATAGGCAGCAGGTATCACTCTGATGTTAGTACCAAATAAGGATAATCGTGCAGTATATCTAGGGAGCCTTAGGCTGTTAAGAAAATATCTTAAAACTGCGATCGCATCCTTCGTGGTTTCGCTTATGATAGAAAGGTTGTCAAAAATTTTCCAATCGGAAATTATAAAATCAGAATAGAGATAACGTAATGGCAGTTCCTAAGAAACGCACATCTAAATCCAAACGAGATATCCGTAAAGCAGTGTGGAAGCACAAAGCGGCAGTTCATGCTCAAAAAGCAATCTCTCTTGGTAAGTCCATCCTTTCAGGCAAAAATGATGGTTTTGTCTATCCTTTGGCTGAAGAATCTGAAGACGAAGAGTAATCTCAAGATTTGTGATGGTAAATATAAAAAGATAGGCGGGCATTGCCCGCCTATCTTTTTATGATTGATTTACTAAGGTTGCTTTGATACATAGCTATAGACATAAAACCCAGAAAAGAGTTGCGGC
>CAIJEA010000068.1 GCA_903819605.1 uncultured cyanobacterium
CCACAAAAACTGGTTCTTTATTTTACTGCGCGTTCCTTACAACGCTAGTCTCTTTAATTTTTGGTAATGCGATTGCAAGGCGCGATATAGTAACTAACGTGCTTCATATTTATTCCCCAACCAGAGGTCATAGCTTAATTAGACATGAAAAAGTATATTTCCCTTGTCGCTGGTTTAGCCTTATTTTCAGTGAGCGCTTGCACACCATCTACGCCTAAAACTGATAATGCCACTCCAACAAAAGCAGCATCACCTACAGCCACATCTTCAGAGAAGCCATCTGAAAAGCCTACAAGCACGCCAACAGCCAACCCAGATGACAAGTCTACAATAACCAAAGCTGTAGGTTGGCAAGATTACAAATCATCGGCTGGAAAGTTTAGCGTGGAAGTCCCAAGCAAGCCACAGGAGCAGTCTCAAGACCAAAAAACTGATGTGGGGACAATCAAGCTCAACATGATAATTGCCGAATCCAATGACTCTGGTTATTTTGTCGGCTATGCAGACTTTCCCAACAAAATTGATAATCCTGCTGCTATCCAAAAAGGACTAACCGATTCAGTGAAAGGTTCTGTTGCTAATCTTAAGGGAGAAATAACATCTGAGAAGGAATCTTTACTTGGTGATATTCCATGTCGAGATTTTGAGGCTGGGGGTAAAGTCCAAGCTACAGATGTATTGATGAAAGGACGCTTTTGCCTTGCGGACAATCGACTGTATCAAGTATTTGCTTTAGGGGCTAAAGATAAGATCGCGATCGCTGATGTCGATCGCTTTATTGGCTCTTTTAAAATTGACAAGTAATCTCTGAAAAAAGTCCAAATGAATACCCCCGTCTGTAAGCAGACGAGGGTATTCATTTTTTAAGTCTCATCATATTCCTCATCGTCATTCCTAGTTAGCCAATTAAAAAACGTTAAGAGAAGAGCAACTGCAACCACTGAAAATATCTGCGAGCCATCTCCATCGTGCCAATATTTAAATGCATCGGCTTGAGAAGAAATTATAACTAACAAGGCAACGCGCACAGAATTGACAATAAAAGCGATCGCTACTGCTGTAGGGAACATAATCCACATGTGAAATCTTGATACTGGAAAAATCAAGATAAACATCAAGGTAATGCGAGCAAGCATTAAAATTGGCGGTAGCCCTGCACAACCCCGCGCCACTTCGACAGCACCATATTGACTAACGATGGTAATCCCCTGTTGCACAACCTTTACACCTCCATACCACAGTACAGAGTTTGCAAACTGGGCTGTAAAGACGTTCACAGGAATAAATTTTTCGATTGCAGAAAATAAAAAAGGAATTGGGATTCCCAGAGTCGCAGCCAGCAGGATTACCTGCCAATATTGCTTTAGCCCTTTCCCACCTGAAGCAATCATTGCAACTCCCAAAGTTGCCATTAATGGAGTCAGGATAAACAAAACATCGTAAATCCGACGAGTCAATAGACTTTTGATCAATACCCAAATTACGAGTAAAGTACCAACAGCGATCGCCGATGGAGTACTCTCAAACTTCAAATTAAGACGATTACGAATGACTAATAGGATCGTAACTGCCCAAGTCAGTATTTGCATCGCTGTTTCGTCAATGTTATCAGCGAGTCGCCCGACGAGCGTCAAGTTAATTGCTATTAGACTAACCCATGTCGCTAGTAACCAAAACTCTAATTTGCTCGCAGCTTTTTTTAAGGTGTTGCGTAAAAGGGTTAAGTTACCACGCAAAATATTGTCGAGCATGACTAATTAGACACAACAGAGTAATTGCCTTGCCAGAATATCAAAAAGTAGAGGCGGCGCATTGCGCCGCCTCTACTTTTTGTTTTTACTTTTCGGTTGCTTAGAGAATATAGAGCAGTAAAAACAAGACGATCCAGACAATGTCAACAAAGTGCCAGTATATAGAAGCAGCCTCGATTCCAAAGTGCTTAGTATTGCTGTAGTGACCTGCTTTAAGCGATCGCACTAGTACTGTCGCAATCAACGACAAGCCAATAATTACGTGAAATCCGTGAAAGCCCGTTAATACATAGAAAGTACTAGCAAACAGGTTACTAGTCAGACCAAACTCTAGATGTTGGTATTCATAAATTTGTCCAGCAATGAATATGGCTCCCATGACAAAGGTAGCAAGAAACCATAACTGAGCCGCTTTGATTTTGTTTTCTTTAATGGCGCTATCGGCTTGGTGAATTACAAAGCTGCTAGATACAAGAATAATTGTATTAATTCCTGGTAAGAGCAGTTCCAGTTCAGGTGTTCCTTCAGGAGGCCAAGATGTGGCAACAGAGCGAAAAGTTAAGTAGGCAGCAAACAATCCAAAGAACAGCATTCCCTCAGAAATGAGGAAGACAATCAAACCAAAAACCCTTAGATCTGGGTGCTCGGCATGACCGCCTTCGGCAGTATGACCGTGAATTTCTAGATCTTGATCTGTGGCAGTAACTGGAGCGAGAGATCCTTGCATAGGTCAATGTTTGGATAAATGGATAATACAGACAAGGCGTTTAAATCGCTTTTTCAAGCTTATTCAGGAAGACATTATTTGCCTTTAAGTTGCAGCTTAGGAAGCAGCGATCGCCTCTTTGCGAGATTCTTTATATTCTTCGCCGTAATCATAGGGACCTGAGGCTAAAACAGGTTCGCCAACCCAGTTGTGGGGAATTGGTGGCGAAGAAGTTGTCCATTCTAGAGTCAAAGCATCCCAAGGATTATCAGGCGCTTGCTCACCTTTAAACCAACTGTAAACTGCGTTGATCACGAAAGGAATTGTGGAAATCGCCAGAACAAACGCGCCAATTGTGCAGATTAAATTGATCGGCGCAAATTGCGGATCGTACTGGGCAACACGGCGAGGCATACCTTGCAAACCAAGAATATGCATTGGTCCAAAACACAAATGCATTCCGATGAAAGTTAGGACAAAATGCACTTTTCCCCAAAATTCGTTCAACATGCGACCAGTCATTTTCGGGAACCAATGGTACAAACCAGCGTAAATACCAAAGACACTACCGCCAAATAGGACGTAGTGGAAGTGAGCGACCACGAAGTAAGTATCGTGCACATGTATGTCAATTGGAGCCGATCCGAGCATTACTCCACTCAGTCCACCAATTAAAAAAGTGGAAATAAATCCCATAGCAAATAGCAAAGGACTTTCTAAGCGCAACTTACCGCCCCAAAGTGTAGCTACCCAACTAAATACCTTAATCCCCGTCGGTACTGCAACTAACAAAGTTGCCACCATAAAGAATACTCGCAACCAGTCAGGAGTACCACTGGTAAACATGTGGTGTGCCCATACAAATAGCCCCAAAGCACAAATCATCATGCTGGAATAGGCGATCGCTTTGTAACCAAAAATTGGTTTGCGGCTATGGGGAGGCAAAACTTCAGAGATAATGCCGAATACGGGCAAGATCATCACATATACGGCAGGATGCGAATAGAACCAGAATAAATGTTGGTAAACAACTGGATCGCCGCCGCCAGTAGGGTTGAAAAAGTTTGTGCCGATCAACAGATCAAAACCTAGCAATACCATCGCTCCTGCTAACACAGGTGTAGCTAAGAGTGCGAGAACTGAGGTTGCCATCATTGCCCAGCAAAATAGCGGCATACTAAACAAATCCATCCCCGGCATCCGCATCGCCCAGATTGTGACAATGAAATTTACTGCCGCCAAAATCGATGAAGTTCCCACCAAAATAATACTGAGAATCCAGATTGCTTGACCGACATGTTCGTTTGTCAAAATACTTAAAGGTGGATAAGCTGTCCAGCCTGTAGAAGCAGGGCCAAAAAAGAAGCTACTCATCAGCAATAGCCCCGCAGGAATTGTCAACCAAAAGGCGATCGCATTCAAACGAGGAAAAGCCATGTCCCGCGCCCCAATCATCAATGGGATCAAGTAGTTCCCAAAGCCGCCTGTTACCGCAGGTACGATCCATAAAAAGATCATTACGGTTCCATGCATGGTGAACAAGCTGTTGTAAAAAGCTGGATCAACCAAGTCAGAATCTGGGGTGGCGAGTTCTGCACGAACTATCGAAGCTAATGCTCCGCCCACCAAATAAAAGGTAAATGAGGTGACGAGATATTGAATCCCGATAATTTTGTGGTCAACGCTAAAGGTAAAGAATTCCCACCAAAGGGTCTTGGGAGGTTCTGCTCCCATCGCGCCCGAACTTTGGGGTGGTGTGAGTGTTTGGGTCATAGAGAAATTGTTTGTAAGATAATTGCTGTTTTACTAGTGACTCATGTGCATCATGCGATCGCCATCAAGCTGAGAAACTTTACCTGCAAGATATTCCTGCTCAGACATCTCAGATGTTGGAGATGCAGAACGAGATGCCACGATCGCATCGGGATCTTTACTGGCAATTTCTTGCTGCTCTTTTAACCATTTTTCATAGTCTTCAGGGGTATCAATGACCATGGTGGTACGCATACCACCATGATAAGAACCACATAGCTCAGCGCAGACGACAGGATATTCACCAACAACGCGGGGTGTAAATTCGAGGTAGGTGGAACGCCCGGGGATCACATCTTGCTTGATGCGTAATTGGGGAACCCAAAAGGCATGAAGAACATCAACAGCAGTCATGTTTAATCGAACTTTCTTACCCACAGGTACATGTAATTCGGCTGTCGCAATTTCGTTAGGGTAGTTAAAAATCCATGCAAACTGCATGGCGCTCACGTCAACTGCAACAACTGCCTCCCCACCAGCAGGAAGTGTCCCAGCCATGAGCATCCCATCGCTATTAGAGGATGCGACAGTAGCTTTTGACATAGGCATTCCACCTCTTTCATGTCCAGCATGGGCGACAGCTTGATGCATTCCACCATGAGCCATGCCGCTAAGATCTTGAGTGCCCTGCATCGCTGTGTAAACATCAAAGCTATAAATCGCTACCCACATCACAATTACGGTGGGGATCGCTGTCCAAGCAATTTCGAGACTTAGGTTTTCGTGAATCGCGGGACCATCGGCATCGTCCCCTTTGCGACGACGAAACTTAATGATCGAATATAGCAAGACTCCCTCAACGACAAGGAAAAATCCAAAGGCGATCGCTAGGATCGTATTGAATAAGCCATCATACAAAAGTGCTTCATCACCCGCTGCTACTGGTAGCAGTCCATTATTGCGACCATACCAAATGCTGGCTGCAAAAATCAGTCCAATAATGACGACTATGGAAATTAAGTTATTTTTTCTCATGACTAGGTTGCCCTATCGTGCTACTCCTGAAAAGTTAATCTGAGGCAATGGGCGCTTACTAGCCGCTCATTTATTGAATTAGGACAAATTCTATATTCACTATATATTGCATCCAATTACCTAAATACGGGGCATTTGTTTGGAATCTTTTAGCAATTTCTTTGGGATCGCAATTAAATAAAGTTTCTAAATATGATAATAATGTGATTTTTTTAGTTATTAAGCACGATCACCCTCTTAACCTCTAATCCTTTGGTAGTTCTAAATCTAGTATGCCTTTTTCGATCTCAAGCGTTTCTAAGCTAACGAAGCATCTGAGACTTTAACCCTCTTAAAAAATAAAACCGCCACACCACTCAATAGCAAAGCGAAACCGACAAAATAGAAACAGTCATTAAAAGCCATCACATAGGACTCACGACTCACCGTACTTGAGATCGCTTGAAAAGCCTGAGACTGGGCTGTATTAAAATCTGCACCCTTACTCACAAACAACTGCGTCAAAGTATCCACTCGTTGCTGCGTTTCAGGGTTATAGAGAGATATCGCATCGCCCAAACGATTAGAATGGAACTTTTCGCGCTGGGTTAGTAAAGTTGCCAAGGAAGCAATCCCAAAGGAGCCGCCCAAATTACGCATCATGTTAAATAAACCACTAGCCGAACCTGCTTGTGACTTTGCTAAACCAGCAGTAGCAACAGCCGATAGAGGAACCATAATTAGCGGTTGACCCATCGCCTTGACTAATTGTGACCAGCGTAACTGATCGATGCCGCTAAGATTGGTGAGATCGGAATTCATAAAACAGCTAATTGAGAACACAATTACGCCCACACCAATTATCAAACGGCTATCCAAAAGTTTAATTAACTTTGGTACAAAAGGAATCAAAAATAATTGTGGAATTCCAGCCCACATCAATACTTCACCAATTTGTAAGGCATTATATTTCTGGATTTGGACTAGATATAGAGGCAAAAGATAAATGGAACCATATAGCCCCACTCCCAGTGAGATGTTGACGATACTGGCTAGTCCAAAATTGCGATCACGTAGTAATCGTAAATTGATAAATGGTTGTTTGCGCGTTAATTCGATCCAGAAAAATAAGGTTAGGAATGTAGCAGCGATCGCGCCGAGAGTGATAATCAATGATGAGCTAAACCAATCCTTGCGCGAACCTTCTTCTAAAACCACTTGCAAAGAAGCTAAACCTATCGCCATCGAAATAATTCCCCACCAGTCGCCTTGCTTGAGCAATTCTGGTTTTGGTGCTTGCTGCTTGATGCCATACCAAACACCTGCAAGGAGTAATAATCCGGGAATGACATTTAAATAGAAGATATAGTGCCAGCTATAATTATTGGTCAGCCATCCACCCAAGGTGGGACCAATCGAAGGTGCAAATGTGGCGGTAATTCCGAATAGTGCCATGCCTACAGGCTGTTTGGATGGTGGCAAGGTCACTAACATATTTGTAAATGCCATCGGGATTAAAATCCCTCCTGTTGCTCCTTGAAGGGCGCGAAAAACAATCATCGATGACAAGTCCCAAGCGGAAGCACAGCAAATCGAAAAGAAGATGAATAAGGCGGCATTCACTAAGATGTAACGACGGATCGAGAATACCTGTGATAACCAGCCTGTCAAGGGAATCACCACAATCTCAGCAACGAGATAGGCGGTGGAAATCCAAGAACCTTCTTCTAGGGTTGCTCCTAAGGCGGCTTGGATATCTTGGAGTGAGGAGTTGGTGATTTGAATATCCAATACTGCCATGAATGCGCCCAGCATACTGGCGGCAACTCCTATCCAGATTCTAAACGGTACATAATCTAGTGGGAGAGTCGATTTTGGGCGTTGATTGGTAATTGCATTGATGTTCGGCAAGGTGTTGACTGGTCTTATCTATTACCGTACTGTGACC
>CAIJEA010000069.1 GCA_903819605.1 uncultured cyanobacterium
GTAAAGGAATTATCCAATATTTTGGGCTTATCTGAAATTGCTATCAGGAAGTGGGGTAAGGATTTTGATAAGCATCCTGATTATGTTCGCGTCAATCTTGGCTATGTTGATAAGCTCAATGATATCGCTGAGATTGTCGCAAGAATATGGTGAAATCATCGCTCATATGACATTAACTAAAGCGCCAAAATAGCGCTTTAGTTAATGTCATATGTAGCCTTCAAATATGGGGTTTTAGATATCAGTACGGATTTCCATATTAACTATTCAGATCCGATCAAAAACATCTGCAAAAAAGTTTGGCGATCCCTTCTGCTAGTGGAGCGGTTTTACAGGGTTCGGTTAGCCATAACACAGACAGAAATTTAGAAAAATTCGATACTATCTGTGTTGAAATTTCTGATATCAGTTACAACATTCGATTGTTCAATATAGAGATTCAGTAGCTACATCTTTATATTGAACGAAATTCAAGCTTCCCATAACTCCCAGTGCAAGCATCCCTAGCCAGTCGGTTAAGGTTGCTTTTTGCTGTTTTAGATTTGCGAAAAGAGCTATTTAGACCGATAAGGGTATAGCAACGATTCGTGTGAAGACATATCATCACAGGCTTAAGAGCAATATATAGCAGTACTTTCAGCGATTGATTTGAGAAAGGCACTTAAACATTTTTACATCTCATCTAAAACGATTTTTCTGCACCATTAAGAGGTCTAAAGACTTGAGGTCGGTGCATTTAGAGAATCAGCATTTTGTGCAAAACCCACAACCAGTTGAAAAAAGTTTACTAATCTGTTGACAGTTTGCATACCTGTTTGTATTCTAGTGCGCGTACAAGTGTTTGGAGATGCGCTTCAAAAAACTCTAGCACTTGCCATCTAAACGTTTCAGTGGATAGACATATGAAGTTGATATTTTTTCTTGCATTGGCAATTCTGGAAGTAGTGGCGCTCGCATTTTGGTCATTACTAATCGCACTTACGCCAACTGTTAAGGCATTACCGCGAAATAGAATTACTGGGGACTTAAAGCCAAGTAAGTCGGTGTCAGTAGATTGCTCAAAGCTGACTATCAGACAATTGAGAGCAATGGCGCGGGGGACAGGTATCAAAGGATGGGAGAAACTACGCAAAGCTGAGTTAGTCTCGGCTCTGTCAACAATTTAAAGTAAAGATAAAATACTTTTTCGAGATCGCTTGCTACTTGCAAAGAAAGTCCAATCAAACCGCCGCTACTTCCTTCGGCTTCTTCTCAAACACTTGAATGTTTGGTTCATCTAACACAAAGCCTTGATCCGTAGGATTGCCAAGCTTACCCGCGATCGCTGCTACCCATTGGGGATAATTAGCCTGTGCATCTTGAAGCTTTTTAAATACCTTCGGCTTGACTGTTGCACTGAATAGGCGATCGCCACAGTCAATATGGAAAGAAATCCACCCATTTTTATCTGTTGATGCGATCGCGGGTAACTCATTGATTTTGATGGTTACTTCTAATTTTCCTTGTACTGTCATAATTCTGTAAAAACACCTGCCTTCAGTATTTTTATTTTACAAAGCTTTGCTTTAACTGTACATACCACACATAA
>CAIJEA010000070.1 GCA_903819605.1 uncultured cyanobacterium
ACCAGGGAAGGGGGGTTTTAAAGCCTCTCTCCGCTTCGGGGAGAGGTTTGGAGAGGGGTTTCTAGTGTACTTTGCGACTTTTCAAACAACCTCTTAGAATCTTTTGGATCTTTAGAATCTTTTACAACTGTCGCAATCGCTGTTTTGGCAGTCTTTAATAAGACATCACGATCGCCATCCTTCAATACCGCTCCATTTTCGATTTGCAGGCAAAGATCGGCTAACTGGGTGGATATGGCTTGGGCGATCGCTTGCTCGGCAAGGGCAATTTTAGCGATGGGGACGGCATCAAGCAAGCCTGCTGTCACTGCAAGCATCACGGCTATTTGCACAGCAGCCGGCATTGGTGCATATTGCTTTTGTTTGAGCATCTCGCGCACCCGTTGTCCACGTTCTAAAGTCAGGCGAGTCGATTCTTCTAAACGCGTACCAAAGCGAGAGAAAGCCTCTAGTTCTTCAAATTGAGAATAGGAAAGACGTAAATCTCCTGAAACAGCGCGATAGGCAGGGAGTTGAGTTTTACCCCCTACCCGCGAAACCGATTTACCGACATCGATCGCTGGTAATACTCCCTTTTGAAAGAGAATTGGTGAAAGATAAATCTGTCCATCGGTAATGGAAATTAGATTCGTTGGGATATAAGCAGCAATGTTTTGCGCCTCTGTTTCGATAATCGGCAGCGCAGTTAGGGAGCCACCACCTCGTTTGTCGTTGAAATGGGTAGAGCGTTCAAGTAAGCGCGAGTGAATATAAAAAATATCCCCTGGATAAGCTTCGCGTCCGGGCGGGCGGCGCATTAATAGAGAGATTTCTCGATAGGTACGGGCATGGTTGGTGAGGTCGTCGTAAACAATTAGCACATCGCGCCCTCGCTCGGCAAAATATTCTGCCATCGCCGTAGCGGCATAGGGAGCGATATATTGTAAGCCCGGTGGTTCTTCTCCTGCTGCCATCACAACTGTCGTGTAGGGCATTGAACCATGTTCTTCTAGGTCGGCAATTAGCTTGGCAACCGCCGCACTACGCTGTCCGATCGCGCAGTAAATACAGAGAATATTTTTGTCTTTTTGATTGATAATCGTATCAAGGGCAAGCCCGCTTTTACCCGTTTGGCGATCGCCTAAAATCAATTCTCTTTGTCCGCGTCCAATGGGAATCAGGGCATCGATCGCTTTAATTCCAGTTTGCAATGGCACATTCACGGCTGCACGATCCATAATTGCTGGGGCATCGCGTTCGGCAGGACGGCGTTGGGAAGTTCGGACAATACCTTTACCATCGAGGGGACGACCAAGGGGATCGATCACTCTTCCTAGTAGTGCGTCACCTACAGGGACATCAAGCACTTTGCCAGTACGTCGTACTTCCGTACCTGAATGGAGTCGATCGCTAGAATCCAGCAAAACAACCCCAACTTCTTCAGAATCGAGGTTAAATACCAACCCCAGACTACCACCAGTAAAACGAACTATTTCCTCGGACTGTACATGTTGCAAACCGATGATTTTGGCAATTCCTTGCCCAATTGATTGCACAATCCCAATCTCCTGCGATTGTATTTTCGCTTCTTGGCGATCGAGCGCTTGTGCATACAGGGCAAATGTCTCCTGCACAACGGTTTGCAACGTATTTTTATTGATATCGCGCTTCATATCATGCGTCCTCAGGGTGCTGTTTCGTGTCAGCTTCTTCACTCGCTTTTTCGGCAAAGACCGTCACCAAATTTTCGGCGAACGTATCCAGATAAGCCTCCATACTCCATGTCAGTTTGTAACCTGTACCGCGGAGTTCAATCCCACAAATCAAACTCGAATCAATAGTATCAATCAGTTCGACGCTGCCTGCTCCCGCCCCCTTAAAGTAGTCTTGCAAAACAGTTACGATCGCTTGACGAAGATCGGCTGGTAAGGTGAATGCACTCACCAACTTCAATGGAATATGATCTTTGGTGGAAGCCGTTAACGTTGTCACCAATTCCGTACGTTCTGTTTCGTTGAGATCACGCAATTTTTGTAAAAACACCGTCGCAATCTGTGTTTCCAGATCTGACTGCGCCAAATCAGTCAACACTTTCCGCACGGTTGCCTGCAATTGCTGCATAGTACGATCGCTTACCTCGTGCAGAAAAGCATCTTTTTGGTGTTGCAGACTGATTTGCCATTGTGAACGCTCTGTCGCCACTGATTCCTGCATTTCTTTCAACAAGCGTTGGTGGGTTTGCTCCACTTCTGATTTGGCTTGAGTCAGTAATTCTGTCTTTTCGTCGGTGAATTTCTGCTGCATTTCCGCATAATGCTTCACCTCTTGTGCCGCTTCTTCTTTTGCTTGAGATGCCGACGACAAGCGATCGCGGATTGTCTTCTCGCGTCGCGCCATAGCCTTCGTAATCGGTTTATATAAAAAGCGTTGCAGCACAAAGATCAACACAAAAAAGTTGAGGATTTGTGCAAAGAAGGTAAACCAGTTAATCTCCACTTGATCAGCCTCCTGTTTTAGAGATCGCAGCAATCACATAGTTCCAAAATGGATTGGCAAACAGGAGAATGAGCGCGATTACAAAGCAATAAATGGCAATGGATTCGATAAAGGCTAATCCCACAAATAGGGTGCGGGTAATTGTATTCGCTTCATCGGGTTGTTGAGCGATAGAACTGAGTGCTTGGGAAACAGCTTTACCTTCGCCAAGGGCTGGGGCGATGGAGCCGATCGCCATAGTCAGACCCGCCGTTAAGATTGACGTTGTGCCAATAATTCCCAGCGCAATTGAAAGTGATTCACTTTGAGCCATAGTCTTCATCCCTCGCAGAACCAATATAAACAACTGCTAAAATCGCGAAAATATATGCTTGAATTAACCCTGTCAACAATCCTAAAGCCTGCATAATCGCTGGAAAGAAGAAAGGCGCGATGGAGATTAAAATCGCCGCAATCATCCCGTCACTCATCACATTCCCAAACAACCGCACTGCTAAAGCTAAAGTCCGTGAGAGTTCGCTAATTATATAAAAGGGAAAGAGAATGGGGTTTGGTTCTAAGTAGTGATGGATATAGTGCCAGATGCCTTGCTGACGAATACTGAAAACGGGAACGGCAAAAAATACACATATCGCCAGCGCTGCTGTGGTAGACAGGGAAGCTGTGGGGGGATGATAACCAGGAACGATCGCTAAGAGATTCGAGGTGGCAATAAAAATAAACAGGGTGCCGATAAAGGGCAAATAGCGATCGGGATTTTGTCCACTGGTTTGCTGAATTTGATCGCGTAAATTAACAACTAAGACTTCCAGCAGATTTTGCCAGTGGGATAGCTTGGTGTCACTGGAGAGTTTGCGCGTCACCAACCAAGCACCAACGCCCAGCAGTAGCACGATCGCCCATGTAAATACCAAAGTGGCATTAATTGATACAAAGCCCCACTGCCAAAACACGATCTCATCTGGGGTCAGACTAATGTGCATGAAGTGTCCTTGGCGATTTCTGCTGCAACTTTTCAATGGTGCGATTGCGTACCCAAATAAATGCGCCTAAGCAAACGATCAGATGCCAGATTGCATTCTCTTGGGCGATCGCTAGCACTAGAGCAAATCCTGCGATCGCGATCGCAAGCCGTCCCAAAAAGCTGCCTAACGTTAATAAAATTGGGCTTTCGGCAGTAGGTAATTTCTGCACCGTCATCCACAATCCACGAAAGTAGAGAGTTCCTAGCAAAATTCCTAACGCAAGCGTAATCGGTAAAAAGAAAAGATTATTCATATTTGGATATCCCTTCGCTCTAACTGAGTTGCTCTAATGTAGCTCTCTTTTCGTGGTCAATAGGGAAAATATGGATGTAGGTTCGTAAAGCTTTAAGACGTTATGATACAAGTCGTTCAACTCATACATTGCCTATACATTATTTCAGACATCCTTATAACATCGTGGCATCAAGTAGGAAAATGTTTGATTCGTCTAAACATATTTAATTGGAAATCTAAAAAGATGAGTTAATATTGCTTGCCTGTTTAACGACTAAATTTCTATTCTAAAAAAACTACAATACTTAGCGATTAGGAATCAAAGATGTTAAATAAAGCCCAAACACTTAATGGACATAGTTTAAATAGTCTCGATGGTGAAATCGGGAAAGTCAAAGAATTTTACTTTGATGACGAGTATTGGACAGTTCGCTATTTAGTCGCTGACACAGGAAACTGGCTTACAGGTCGGCAGGTGCTTCTCTTTCCCTATGCACTGGACTCAGTAATTAAGGAAGAACATGACATTAAGATCGATTTAACTAAAAAGCAGATTGAAAACAGTCCTTCCTTGAGCAGTGATAAACCTGTCTCTAGACAAATTGAGATATCCTACGTTGGGTATTATGGATATCCGATGTATTGGAATAGTCCGAAATTATGGGAATCCCATCTGCGTAGCACCGATGCGGTGAGTGGCTATCACATCCAAGCCACAGATGGGGAGATCGGTCATATTAAGGATTTTATTATTGATGATGAAACATGGACGATTCGTTATCTCATCATCAATACAGCCAACTGGTGGTCAGGGAAAAAGATCCTACTTTCACCGCAATGGATCGAGCGCGTTAGTTGGGATGAAT